>JANZZQ010000036.1 GCA_026419315.1 Armatimonadota bacterium
AGTCATAAGGCTTAACCGATAGTTTGCGCTGGTGCATTGGCTTTTGATGACTGTGCAATTTTTCTGGTTTGGAGCTTTCGTCACTGCAGGCAGCACTGGTTTGGCTGCTTTGGTTGATTTCCCGCAAGGTTGGAGTCAACAAGCAAAAACCTTGTTTTGGTCTTGACTGACGATTGCTTTGCTTTTTCCTGCTTTGATTTTGAGCCCGACGGCTTATCGGTTGGTTGAGCGTTTGATGTGGCTTGTCGCTGTCGTCCCTTTTGTTGGCTTGTTGGTCGCTTGCTTGCAGCGTTATGTCCTCGGGCATTTTCCCCAGTTTATCAAGGGAATTTTGCTTCCCCATTTCCCGCCTTTTGCGGATTTGCCTCGCCCTAGTGACCCGAAATCAGCAACGCCTCTGCTGACTGCCATCACTTTTGCAGGTCTTGGTGGCTTTTGGTCGCTGTTTTACTCCTATTGGCTTCGCGAAAAAGGTGCTGGAATGGCTCGCCACATGGGGCACATAACAAGCCCAATAACGGGCAAACCCGAAGCCATACCGCTTTCAGGCTTTGTTCCCAAGCCGACAACGAAGGTGCACAGAGGTGGCGTCAATGGCGCACTTACTTGTGCGTTGACAGCGCTATCGGGATCTTCGGCAACATCATCACGACGCTCATGACCTGTTTCCTCACCTTCGCGCTCCTTTACCCGAAAGGTTTGGTCCCACAGGAATGGGAACTGGTTGTGCACCAGATCCGTTTCTTTGAAGTCAGTTGGGGAGCATTTGGCAAATTTCTTTTCGCCGTTGTCGCTGCTGCTTTCCTTTCCGATACTTGGCTCACTCCCCTTGACGCTGTCAGCAAAGTTCACACCGATTTCATCTTTGCTTCTTTCCATTCGCTCGCCGTTGGCACCCAAGAGTTTGGTATTACGCCATCGCAACAGCCTTGACGATCGTCTCGGTTATGACGATGCACTTTGCGAGCCCCCAAGCGTTGATTCTGCTCAGTGCTGTTTTGGGTTTCGTCGGAACAGCGATTTTCACCGGCGCGCTGCTCTTGCTCAATTACCGTTGGATGCCTCGCTGGTTGCCAGAAGTTGTCAAGCCAAGCCCAATCGGCGCAATAGCGCTGTCAATTTCATGGTGCGCTTATCTTCTGCTCACATCCATTTACCTCTGGCTTCAAATTTCCGCCTGGCTTAAGGATTGACACAAGTTGAGGTTTTTTGAGCGACAAGGTTTCAGAAATGCCCCTCGCGGCTGAACTGAAGTTCGCCGGCACAGGGTGAAGAGGGAAATTCCTTGCATCGGGGTTCGGCTCAGCGCAAACTTTGACGGTTTTTGAGGCTTTCCCCCGTCAGTTTTCGCGACTTTTGGGGAATTGCCACGAAATCGCAATTCAGTTTGCGAACTTTTCCGCCTCTTCCATCGCGATTTTCGTCCAAGCATCAAACCGCCAAGGTTGGTTGTGACAAGTGTGAGTGTCTTTCAGAATGATCTCAACGACGCATCCCTTCGTTATCTCCAAAGTCTCACGAATGTAACGCCTTACCCAATCGGGGTCAAAACTCGTTCCCGAAACGCAGATGGGATGAGGCTTCCACGAGTAGATGAACCTGTTGCCGAGTTTCTCCGCTGCGATTTTTCTGTCGCACCAAGGGCTTATTGAAATGCGGCGAAGGCGTGGGACCTTCGCTGTGAGCAAGTCAAGCCAATTGTGGACTGGCTCGCAGCAGCCGTAGCAATTGAGACCGAAGTTTTCAAGGATTTTGACCTGGTAAGATAGCACGAACTCGTCAAACATTGTTGGCGAAATCCCCACCACTTCCTGAGCTTCTGCGAACCCCCACATGTCTTTGAGCCTGACTTTGCCGTTGAAATCTTGGGCGGGAAGTTCGTGGGTGAACCCGAATCCCCCTGAGCCAACATATTGGTTGCCGTTGTTTAGCGACAGGACTCCCAGACTTTCAAGTTGCTTAAGCCATTTCAATCGCCCTTCAGCGAGGAAGTTCATTGCCGCGTGGACGAAATCGGGAGCCTCGCACATGTCGATTAGGACTTGCTCTAAACCCCGCAGCAGGGCCAGCTCCCTGACAAGCCCCATACTCCACCAAAAACTCGTCCGCAACTGAACTTCCAAGATACCGTCAAAAACCTCGTGAGCCAAATTCAAACGCCGCTCAGTTTCCTGGAAATCAATTCGCACCTCGGGATAACGCAGAGACTGCAGGTCCTCGTAGTTCTTGATAGGGGGGTCCCACTTGTATGAACCCTTATAAGCCTCGCTGTAGGTGTAACTTGGGGATTTACCCCAACCGGTATCGGAGAAGACGTAGCCGATGGCAAAAACGTTGTCAATCACTTCGTCTGTTTGAAAATGCTCGGCGATGTAAATCCTTGCCCTAAGCGACCATTCCCAAGACCTCGCTAATGGGTCTTGACATTCAAGCACGGACTGGGGCAAGAGCTCGTCCCACGCGCCTTCGGGGAAACAAAGAACCATCGGTCTGAGGGGTTTAAGGCTGTTGTGTGCGTACCAAAGTTTTCGCTTCTCTTCTTGCTTTTCGTCCGCAGCGATTTCGGCAACCCTTCTCGCTAAGTCTCTCAGTATTCGCTTATCTCTCTCCAGCACTTTTAACCCCCCTCGGCCTTCGTCTCGGTCTAAGTATAGCGGGGTTTGAAGGATTTTGCTCTCGTTCACAGTCAATCCCATCCCTGTTCAGCGTGGTCAAAATTTAGTTGGCGACCGATTTGACAGGGAGGCAGAAGGATGGAGGAACGGCCCAAACTAAGGACAATTGACATCGTTCCAATTCAATTTGACGGACGACCCCATTTGCTCTTGCGAGACCCATTTCAGTTGACTGACAAAATGCTCATTGTTTCCGCACAAACGGGTTTGCTGCTCGCTTTGTTGGACGGAACGAGGACGCTCAGGGAAATTCAAGTTGACCTGATGCGTTTGACCGGCGAATTTGTGATGAGCGACCAAATTGAAGGTCTGTTGAGGCAGCTGGACGAATGTTTGTTTTTGGAAAACGAGCGTTTCAGGGAAGCGTTGGATTTGGCTATCGCTGAATTCCGCAAAACCTCTTTTCGCCAATCTTCCCTGGCCGGCAGCGCTTACCCTTCTGACACCTCATCGCTCCGCGCCATGCTTGACAGTTTCTTTGAACCTCCGAAGGGACCCGGTCGACCGGAGGGGCAAAAATATTTGCGACCGTTGAAAGCGATTGTCGCGCCTCACATTGACCTCTCGAGAGGTGGGGTAACTTACGCTTGGGCTTATAAAGATTTAGCCGAAGCACCGCCGGCGAATTTGTTTGTCATCTTGGGCATTGCGCACTACCCGATGGAAAACTTGTTTGCGGCCACAACAAAGGATTTCATCACACCGCTTGGGCGCGCTCAAACCGATGTAGGTTTCATTGAGGCTTTAAGGAAGCGATGCGGGTTTGATTTGCTCGCAGATGAGTTCGTTCACAAATACGAACATTCCGTTGAGTTGCAAGTCGTTTGGTTGCAGCATTTGCTTGACGAGGTGAGGATTGTCCCGATAGTTTGCGCCGGATTTGAACATTTGGTTGAACTCGGTGAGTCCCCAATGAGTCTGGTTCAAGTTCGCGAATTCGTTGAAGCGCTTCGGTCAACTTTGAGCGAGTGGGATGAACCGGTCACAGTTATCGCCAGCGTTGACTTAAGCCATTTGGGACTAAGGTTTGGGGACAGACATCCCATCACTCCTTCAATTTTGCGTTGGTTGGAATCTGAGGATCGCCTCTTTTTGGAAAAAGTCGCCGGCGGCGATGAGGAAGGGATGTTTTACCTTATTCGTTCGGACCACAATAGCCGCAGAGTGGATGCATACCCGGCGCTTTACGTGATGCTCAAAGCCTTAGGTGAAGTTAGAGGCGAAATTCGGCATTACGACCAATCAGTTGAGGGCAGGAACGAGTCGGTGGTGACATTCGGTGCAGTTGTATTTCCTTGACAAGTTGGGGGGACGACTTATAGGTCATCCCCGCTCGTTGCCTAACCCTTTTCCACCCTGGTGAAGATTTCTTTGAGAGCGGATAGGTAAGCGTGGATAGTAGCGTCTCCCCAGATGTCTCGGCGCAGTTCGTCTATTGTGACATCCCCAATCTGGGTGATTGGGTCCCCCAGCGGCTTGACGAACTTCGCCTTAATGACAGTCAAGTGTTCCCGTCTGCCTGTTCGGGTGACGAAACTTTCTTTGTTCAAAGTCCCGATAACCAAAAGGCGTGAGCCTTGCTTGACAAATTGAGCACATTGTTCAGCAAGGGCTCCATAAACATCGATCAGAAAAAGGTCAGAAATTGGCTCCCCGTTCGCTTTGAAGAACGGGCGTGCAACTTCCATACTGAACTCCGCTTTAACAACACCTGAAGGGCGGCGGCGAAGGACAGCGTCCTTCGTTGCGATTCCCGTAACCATGATGAAGTTGACATCAGCCACCATTTACGACCCCTCCTTTTCCTGCCACCACCAGCGCCGAAGGGAGCTTACCGTCCCGGTGGTATTTCAATTTTGCCACAAAACTCAACGGAAATAACTACCCTAAATCGCCAAAAACTTCACCCTTCTCCGATTCAACCCCAACAATCTTGACAGGCAAGAGTGCACCTAACGGGATAGTTTCGTTGGTTCGGCAATTGACTTTCAAGTAGTTACCGGTCAGCCCTGACACGAGGAAGCTGCGCTTGTCGCCGTTTTCTTTCGCTTCAGAGAAACGCTCAACCAAAATGAGCTGTTTTGTCCCGACAAATCTCTCGGCGAATTTGAGCCACAGCTCTTTGCTAAGTTCAATCAACCGGTGTGCCCGCTCATCCGCGACTTTAGGGGGGACCGCGTTCGGCAAATCGGCAGCCTTCGTGCCCGGGCGGGGCGAGAACCTGAAAACATGCAAGCGCATAAACCCGATTTCCCGGACGAATTGCAATGTGTTTTCAAAATGGGTTTCGGTTTCGCCAGGAAAGCCAACCATTATGTCCGTCGTGAACGCTGCGTCAGGTATAACTCTTCGGAAAGCCTCAACAACTTTGCGAAATTGCTCGCGATTGTAACCCCTTCCCATCGCTTTCAAAATCTCATCGTCGCCAGATTGGAGGGAAATGTGAAAGTGATGGCAAACTTTCGGCAACTCCGCGCAGGTGCAAATTAACCGTTCGTCAATATCGCTGGGATCGAGGGAACTGAGCCTAATTCGTTTCAGCCCATCAATTTCGTGCAACTTTTCCAGTAAGTCCGCAAGCGTTAATCCAAACTCTCGTCCCCACAATGTAAGGCACACACCTGTTAGGACGATTTCAGGAAAGCCGAACTCACAAACCAACTCTTTGGCTTCCTCCACCACTTGCTGCAATGGTTTACTACGGGGCATTCCCCTCGTAAAGGGGACAATGCAAAAAGTGCAAAACTTGTCACAACCCTCTTGAACCTTCAAGAACGCTCTGACCCTCTCGTGAACTTCCCCCACAACTTCCTCTCGTGGTTGAAGGTGGGATAGATGTCTCGTCTTAGGCGGTATGGGGAGAGAGCGCTGGCAGACTAATTCGCATATTCGTTCAACCAAAAAGCATTTCTCTTCATTGCCCACGATTAAGTCTGCGTGTTCAAGAAGGATTCCGCGCCGCAAAGAAAGTTCGGCCGCACAACCGGTGAAAACGACAAAACCTTGAGGGCTGGCGCGACGGGCACGGGACAAAATCTTTCGCGATTTCGCTTCAGCAACGTGAGTGACAGCACATGAATTGACGATAACGATATCGGCCTGCGCGCCAAACGGAACCTGTCTGAACCCCCTCGCTTCCAACTGTTTAGCTATTTGCCAGCTGTCGTATTGGTTCACCTTGCAACCCAAAGTCGCGATTGAAAAGGTCAGTTTCCTCTCCATCTGTCCTCCCCTCATTGCAATCAAAGTATGGCACACTGCCCGCAATCACCGACAAACATGACTTAATGTGACATAATTGCACTTGGTGAACGGTAATGGATGTCCGTTTGGGCGACCTATACGAGTTGATTATCCGCATAGTTGATGACCGTTTGAATCGGCGAGCCGAAAGCGACCCCACCCCTGCTGCGAGGGTAGGCGACACTCCCTTCCTGGGTTCACAAGAAAGGTCGCCCAACAAAGAAGAAACTTCGCTTCAAGTCTTGGTAGAACAGATAGCCAACTTGGTTGACCTCCAACGGCAGCTGTTGGAAACGATTGAAGCCAGTCAAAGGCGGACAGAGTCACTTTTGAACGAGTTGCTGAGTTTAATGAAGCAACAAGCAGAAATTTCGAGAACCAGCAACGGGCGGCGCTATGTTCAATCGATAGGTGATGAGGGGAAACCGGACACAGAAAAGGGGGCAGAGAATGAAGGGGGTTCGAAAAAGCCTCCCGAACATCGCTCCGGTGTTATCAGCGACAAGCCTCAAGAAACTTCTTCTAAAGGCTACACTGTAATGAAGCCTCCGAATTTGAGTGACGAGGAAGTTTCTTTCGTGCCTTCCGATAACTGGTTGAAAGAACCATCCTTGCAGCCATCAACGAGTGAGCTGGCACCCGACGGGGTTTCCGCCCCCGTTGCAAGTGAGCAATCTTCACAAATGGAAATCTTGACAGACCAACTGTCAGATTATCTGAGAAGGCTTTTCGGAATCAATGTGGATTACCTTCGGACCCGCCAAACCCCTTCTTCCCCATCCCTGCAAGGCGCTCAAGTGTTAGTGGGTGAAGGCACTTACAATGGTCAGTTGGTGACGCTAACCATTTTCGGGAAATCGCACATTACTCCAGCCGATGTCACCGTCTTCTACAACGCCGTTGTCAGACCCTTAAGAGGTTCTGTCACGGAACCGGTTCTAAGCATTGTTTTTGGGGAGACTTTTGAACCGAAAGCGTTGAAAGTCGCCCACGCCCTCGATTTGCTGGTTGTAAATCTCAGAGATTTGATGGGAATCAGCAAAGGGGAAATTTAGGTTCCGGCGCCCACACCAGGTTCCCCCGGTGCTCATGGCGGCACTTGTCCCTGCATCAGCACCTTCCTCCCCCGTCAGATGAAGACTTGCGATAATCGTCTCCCGTGCAATAATTTTCGGGGTGAACAGAACATGAATTTCCACTTTGAGGGCTTGAACATCCCTACTTCTTCAAAGGCGAAAAGGGTATTGGTGGCGATGAGTGGGGGGGTTGACAGTTCGGTGACTGCAGCCTTGCTGAAAGAGCAAGGCTACGAGGTTATAGGGGTCACTTTTCATTTGTGGTCTGAAGAAAACGGCTCAGGGAACTTGAAGTCTTGTTGCGGGATATCTTCGGTAGAGGATGCATGCCGGGTCGCCCACAAAATAGGAATACCCCACCTCGTTGTGGATATAGTCGACTTCTTCTCTCAGACCGTGGTCGCCAATTTCGTCAACGAATACGCTCTCGGTCGGACTCCAAACCCTTGCATCAGGTGTAACGAATTTGTCAAGTATGGGCTTTTCCTTAAGGGGGCGGAGATTTTAGGGGCAGATTACATCGCCACGGGACACTATGCCCGAATAGTGAAGGGGGATGACGGTCTGTATCACCTGCTGAGGGCAGCAGATAGGCGAAAAGACCAAAGTTATGTGCTCTACGTGTTGACTCAATCGATCATGGCAAAGGTCCTTTTACCGTTGGGGAGTTACACGAAATCGGAAGTGAGGGAAATCGCAAGGCGTCTCGGATTGCCTGTGCACAATAAGCCCGAAAGCCAAGATATCTGCTTCGTGGGACAGAATGATTACCGTGATTTCCTGAAGAGGATGCGCCCTGACCTGGTGAAGCCGGGCCCAATCGTGACGGAGGATGGAAGAGTTATCGGCACCCACATGGGCGTTGCTTTTTACACAATCGGGCAAAGACACGGGCTTGGGATTAGCAACCCTTCCGGAGAACCCCTTTATGTCATGAAGATTGACGCCAATACCAACACGATCGTAGTTGGGCGAAAGGAGTCGGTCTTGACGAAAGAAGCGATAGTTGAAGCGGTGAATTGGACGAGCGGGGAAACTCCGAAGGGAAGCATCCGCGCAAGGGTCAAACACCGATACAAGTCGCCAGAGGGTTTAGCGTGGGTTGAGCCGATAGACGAAACGAAGGTTAGGTTAATTTGGGACGAACCCCAGTGGGCAGTCACACCAGGACAAAGCGCAGTCTTCTACGATGCCGAAGTGGGTGAAGAGGTTTTGGGAGGCGGGATAATCCGCAGGACGATAAGTAAAGTTGGGGAGCAGTGAGGTTTTATCTCGCACTCACTTCGAAATGAACCCTAAGTCACTTTCGCCCCATGCCGTAATACTCAAAGCCTTTTTCCCTCAAGACTTTAGGGTCAAGGCAGTTACGACCGTCAACGACTATGGGCAAAGCAACGACTTCCTTGACCTTTGCCCAATTCACCCTCCGAAACTCATCCCACTCGGTCAAAAGCAAAATTGCGTGAGTGCCCTTTGCCGCTTCAAGGGCATTCGGGCAATAAACCAAGTTCGGTGGGTCTTCAGGGAAAACCACCTTGAAGTTTTCCATTGCCGCTGGGTCGTAAAGCCTAAGTTTCGCCCCTTCATTAAGCAACCTCCTGATAACTTTCAAACTCGGTGCCTCTCGGATGTCGTCAGTGTTTGGCTTAAACGATAAGCCCCAAATTGCCAATGCTTTGTCCTTGAGGACCCACAAAGCCTGTTGAACTTTCCGGACAAACTTGTCAATGCGAGCCTCGTTGATTCGTTCTACTTCTCTAAGGAGCGAGAAATCAACCCGGTGTTCCTCAGCAATATGGATGAACGCTTTGAGGTCCTTGGGCAAACAATAACCACCGTAACCTATTCCAGCTTGCAAAAAGTGGGGCCCAATCCGGGGGTCTAAGCCGATTCCCTTTGCGACCTCAGTTACATCAGCGCCGACAGCTTCGCACAAGTCAGAAATCATGTTTATGAACGAGATTTTGAGAGCAAGGAAAGAGTTGGCCGCGTGTTTGATGAGCTCGGACGTGTTGACATCAGTGACAACGATGGGAGCGTTCAGCGGCTTATAAAGTTCAAGCAGCCATTCCTTTGCCCGTTCACTTTCGACGCCGATGACAATTCGGTCAGGGTGAAAGAAATCGTGAACTGCAGTTCCCTCCCTCAAAAACTCGGGGTTTGATGCGACATCAAATTCGGCATCGTTACCTGCGTAGCGTGAAATCGTTCGCTTGATCCATTGTGCGGTCTGAACCGGAACAGTGCTCTTCTCCACGATGAGCTTGTAGCCGTTCAAGTTTTCGGCGACGGTCCTTATGACCGCCTCAACCTGAGACAGATCCGGTGAACCGTCAGGTCTTTGAGGTGTCCCAACGCAAACGAACAAAATGTCCGACTCCCTCACCGCTTCGCCAACATCGGAAGTCACTTTCAGCCGCCCTTCGGCTAAGTTCTTCCTCAAAAGCGGCTCCAAATCAGGTTCGTAAAATGGACAACGCCCAGCAGCGATCAGCGAGACCTTTGCGCCGTCACTATCAGTGCCGACAACTTGCCAGCCTAATTCAGCGAATCCTACAGCCGTTGGTAAACCAACATGCCCTAAACCGAGGACACCAATT
>JANZZQ010000037.1 GCA_026419315.1 Armatimonadota bacterium
ACGCAGTTGTAGATAGTGACCCGATGGACGCCCGTGTCTGTGTCAAGTTTAATTCCGTTCCAACGAACATTTTGAAGTGTCAAGTCAGCAATTGTGACATCGGAGCAACCTGTGATTGCAATCAGTTCCCCGAGTTGGTGCTTACCGCCGTCCAAGATAACCCTCTCGCGCCTTCCGCTTTCACCTCGCAGTGTTATTCCGTGCTTGCGGATTTCGAGCCTGCGGGGCAAGTAATAGTGGCCATCAGCGAGCAAAATCGCAGTGTTGGGCTCGGCTTTCTCAATTGCGTCAAAGAGTTCGTCCACCGAAGTGACACGAACCACTTTGCCTTTCGGTGGCGGGAGAGGAGGCGCTTTGGGCATCCAACCCTGAAAAGCCAAATCAGCCGGTTTTGACGGTAGTTGTGAATTGCTTTCGTTTGCAAGCAGCACCTTTTCAATCACCTCTGCATACTTGAGCAGCACGAGGTAATTTCTGAGCGAGTAGCCGTTGCACTTTAAAGCCTCTTCCGAATAGTCATCGCGATACTTTGGAGGGAGGCTGGGGTGAACGCCATCGCGGGAAATCAAAGTCGGGACATCATAACCTTCATAGCCTTCGAACTTTTCCGAACTGCCATCCCAATCTCGCGGTCGGCGCTTGAGGATTTCAGCGTGATAGTCAATGAGCGGGACTTTCAACTCAGCGGCAACTTGCCGAGCCACTTCGGCAAAGGCTGCGGATTTCCCAACGAACCCGCTGCGGGGTGGTATTGTGCTTAGGATCACTACGGTCCCATTGTCAAGGCATCTTTGGACGAGCGCCTTCAATTGAGCCCGATACTCGTCAACAGAAACATGTGTCAAGTCGTTTGTGCCGAACATGATGAGCGCGACTTCCGGGTTGAGCCTTTTCAGCCACTCGCCTGCGCGTTCAAGAGCCCACTTGACAGTTTTTCCTCCTTCGTTTCCGAACTCCGGTCCTTTCCAACGCCAGCATTCGGGAAGCATGTAGGAATTGACGATTTTGAAGGCTCGCTCCATTTCGGGTGGGGCTTTTTTGCGGGCATAAGGCAGGGGCGCCCAGAAAGCCATTGAGACGGTGATGGAGTCGCCAAATTGGGCGAATGTGCCTTTTTGCCCCGAAAACCGCTCATGGACTTTCCTCATCGCCCCAACCCATTCCGGCTCTTCAAGTTCAACGGCTTTCATCGCCGTCATTGTCATCGCCGCCGCTAAAATCGCCAAACCCATCCATCGCCCGCCGCTTTCCATGACTCACTCACCCGCCCCTAATTTTGCCATGTAGCGCAAACCATCGGTTCCTCAACCCTTTGCTTCGCGCATCCTTTTCCCAACTCGCGCATCAATAATGGTGGACGCAAACGAAGAGGACGGCGTCCAGAGAAGCAGAAAGGTGCGGGGCTACTAAGTTCCCCCGCGCAAATCCAATAAACGGAGGCGATGTCGTATGGCTCTGTTGAGCGAACGGGACCGAAGGAAACTTGAAGAAATCTTTCACAGCCGATTGGTCAATCCCGTCAAACTTGTCCTGTTCACACAGAGGCAAAGCCTTATTTGGACACCTTGGAGTCAGCCCTGCCAGTTTTGCAAAGAAGCCGAGCAACTTGTCCGGGAACTGGCTCAAATATCCCCGTTGATTGAGGCTGAAGTTCACGATATTGACAGCGAAAGCGGTTTGGCTGAGCAGTATGGTGTCGACAAAGTTCCAGCGCTCATCGTCACCGACGGAAGCGGGCGTGCTAACATCCGCTATTTCGGCATACCCGCAGGCTTGGAGTTTACAGCGTTGATTGAAGACATCTTGTCAGTTTCCCGGGGCAAAACCAATCTCAGCGAGGAAGTTCGTGCAAAGATCAGGTCCATTGACAAACCCGTTCACATCCAAGTCTTCGTTACTCCCACTTGTCCATACTGCCCGCGAGCGGTTTTAACCGCGCATCAGTTTGCGATGGAGAACCCGAACATCGTTGCCGACATGATTGAAGCGACCGAGTTCCCCGAACTTGCCGAGCGATACCGTGTTTTCGCCGTCCCTAAAGTTGTCATCAACGATGTCGTGAGTTTTGAGGGGGCTCTGCCCGAACAAGTCTTCGCCCTCTATGTCCTCAAAGCCGTTGACCAACTCGCAGGCAAGGACGTTGAAGAGTTTGACTTGATTGACAGGCAATTGAGGGGAATTGAGGACGAAGGGGATTGGGAAGAGCACAAGCACCACCATCACGATCACGATGAGTTTGAGCGCGAACATCACTTCCATCGCTACGAACACTGAACACCTATGCGGCGCTGTTCATGCAGCGCCGCCTTTTATGCTTTCCGACGGCTCGGTGAAACGATTGACAAGGGAAGTGTTGAGGTGATGGGCAATGCTTGCGCCCCTGAGTTTAGAATTGCAGCTGGATTTGCCCGATGAAGAGCCCTACGATGTCGTCATCATCGGCGGTGGACCCGCTGGCCTGACAGCAGCGATTTACGCTGCCAGAGCGAAATTGAAAACCCTTGTCCTTGACAAACACCCAAGAACCAGCGCTTTGGGCATGACCAGAAAAATTGAAAACTACCCGGGAATTCCGAAACCGATCAGCGGTTCGGAGTTGCTTGACATATTTCGCAGTCAGGCAATTCAATTCGGCGCCGAATACATTCAAGCTCAAGTGACGAGCGTTGACCTGCTCAAAGACCCGAAGGAAGTTATCAGTAGCGCTGGCACATTTTACGGTCACACCGTGATCATCGCAACCGGCGCTATGGGGCACAAACCTTCAATCCCCGGCGAGGCGGAATTGATTGGCAGGGGCGTGAGTTATTGCGCTGTCTGCGACGCCCCCTTCTTTGCCGGCAAAGATGTGGCTGTCATTGGTGACAACGATGAGGCATTGGACGAACTTGAATTTGTCGGCAAATTTGTCAAGAGCGTTTACTTTATTTCGCCTCACCGTGAACCGAGGGCTTCTGCCCAATCCTTCGAACGTGCGAAAAAGTTACCAAATGTTGTTTGGTTGATGGGAACCCGGGTCACCGCAATTGAAGGAAACGGAAAGGTCACAGGCATCACAGTTGAGCGCGAGGGGAAGCGTGAAAGATTGCCGGTCTCTGGTGTCTTCATTTATCTCGTTGGTGCCCATCCGGTCACCGATTTCCTGAACGGTCAAATTGAATTGACGCCGCAAGGGTGCATTAGAGTTGACCCCGAAACGAAAATGACAAATGTGCCTGGAGTTTTCGCTGTTGGCGATGTGACATGTAAGGAAATCCGTCAAGTAGTCATCGCCGCTGCTGAAGGGGCTGTTGCCGCCCTCGAGGCGGAAAAATTCTTGCGCAAGCGAGCCAAGGCACGCTCCGATTGGGCTAAAACCGAATCCCCGCCAAATGGCTCTGTCCCGGCACAGTCAAAAAATTTAAGCTCAACCGAAATCGTTTCCCTTCCCAGCGGCGAGAGGCGCTGGGAACATTTCGCCCTTAAACGCGAAGCGGCATCAGATTAAAGTTTCACCTCACCCATCAGCGATGCCTTATCAACGTAGCAGTTCTCTCTCCGTCAAAACTGCTTCTCAGAAGAGCGAGTGTGTAGCGGGCAGCTTCCGCTCTCGAGCGGACCCTCAATTTTTGCAAAATGCGGCTCACATGAGTTTTTACGGTTTGAAGGCTAACCCCCAGATACTTGGCAATTTCCTTGTTGGTCATCCCTTTCGCCAATAAAATCAAAACTTGTCGCTCCTTTTCTGTCAAGGAACGAATTGGCTCGTCAGAAATCGGGAGTGAGTTTAGGACTTGGATGATATGCTCAGCGAACTCCCGTTGAATCCAAGGCTTTCCCGACATGACGGATTGAAGAGCCATCCTTACCAAATTGGGCGGGCTGTCTCGGAACAGGCACGCCGCCACCCCAACCTGGATAGCCCCTGCTAACTCTATCGGGTTCACGCTTTTAGGGACAGTGAGGACAACCTTGACAGAAGGAAAGCGAACCTTCAAATGGCGGAGTAGTTGAAAACTTTCCGACCGAGCAACGGTCATGTCCATTACCAGGATTTGGGGAACAACTCTGTCGAAGATGTCTAATAACTCACCGAAATCTTCCGCTTCACCGACGATGCATAAATTCCCCATCTGCTCTATTGCGAGCCGAAGCCCTAACCTGAACAGAGGCTGCCTGTCACAGATAACAACCGAAACGCCTTTAGTGTTGGCATTTTGTCCTTTTTTAACCATAGTCCCGCCCCCAAACGAGGCAGTTCCCTTTTTGCCGTTTACCCTTATCGTCAATTGATTGTCGGAACTTAAGGGCCTTTGGCGTTGCCTTTTCGCAAAAGCAGTGCTAATCTTTTCACGCCCGAAATCCGGAAGATTGGTCAAAAAGCCCTGCAACCTAAGGGAGCAAATCATCCCTTGACAGCCTATGTCGGTTGAGAAGCGGAAATGGGCAATAAATTTGACCATCATCGTCTTGATTTACGGGGCAGCAGTAGTGGTTTCGCACCTTGCAGGTTTGATTTCGCCCCGAACCTGTGAGGGGCTCTCGTCTGTCCCGTGCTTCTTGGTTGCAGGATGGTATGCGTGGATGCTCAAAAGCGAGCAAGCGACGATGTTGCACAAGTGGGGATGGATGCTTTTTCTGGTTGGCTGGGTTTTGGTTGGGTTCGCATTCTTGTTGCCGGCGGGAACGGGAAGATTGATCTCATTGAGCAGTGCCGCGCCTATTTTGCTGATAGGTTTTGGAACAACTTTGTTAGCAAATTGGTATGGTCACGAACAAGGAGGGACAAACTTATGAAGCCGGGAATTCATCCCGACTACGTTGAGTGCACAGTAGTTTGCGCGTGTGGCAACACATGGAAAACTCGTTCAACCAAACCCATGTTACACATTGAGGTTTGCTCTGCCTGTCATCCTTGGTATCAAGGTCAAACGACGGAACGGCGCTTCGTTGACACTTTGGGGCGCATAGAAAAGTTCGAGCGACGACGAGCGGCGAGCAAGCAAGCTCAGGAAACCGCCGAAAAATCAACTACTCGCCGACGAAGGTAGCACTGGACAGACGGAAGAGTTTGGCTAAGGGGCAGGGAACTCCCCTGCCCCTTAGTTATGTCAATGTCTTGTCAAGGCAGGTGTTTTGAGTGTCTTTGGTCTTGGGCGGACAAGCAGTGTATGAAGGCGTTATGTTGAGGAGCCAAAACTTCATGGCAATCGCGGTCCGAAGGTCAACAGGGGAAATCGCTTTGTATTCCGAACCGCTAAAGCCCCACCGAAAACTTTGGAAATACCCGTTTCTGAGGGGGATTATTGCCCTCTACGATGCAATCGCTTTGGGCTTGAGAGGGTTGAGGTTGTCAATGGAAATGGCTTTGCCCGAGGAAGAAAAACACTTAGCCCAACCCCATCACTTTGCATGGCAAGCTGCCTTGGGTTTGTCCCTTGCCATTGCTTTGTTCGTCGCACTTCCACACATTGTTTCTTCCCAAATGCCAATGAATGACCGTTGGGCCCTCAGCGGACTTGAAGGGGTTGTGAGGCTCTTTGTGTTCATCCTCTTCCTTTGGTTCGTCGGTCGGTCAAAGGAAGCGCAGCGCATTTTTGCGTATCACGGTGCAGAGCACAAAGCAGTTCACGCATTTGAACACAACCGCGACCTTTCCGTTGATGGGCTCAAACCTTTCCCGCCTCAACATCCTCGTTGCGGGACCGCGTTTTTGATTTTCGTCTTGCTCGTGAAAATTTTTCTGTTCGCCTTCCTACCCATTGGGGGTTGGCAAGGTGTTTTAACTCGCATTTTGATGCTGCCTGTCGTCGCTTCAGTGAGTTTTGAGTTGCTGAAATTGGGGGCAACAAAACCGCTCTTGAGTTGGCTGTCGCTACCGGGAATTTGGGTTCAAAAACTCACCACCCGTGAACCGGATGAGCAACAATTAGAAGTGGCGCTCGCTGCATTGAAAGAAGTTTTGCGATTGGAAGGAATTAAAGTTCAAGGGAGTCAACCCTTTGCAAGATAATGTGAAAACCCTCGCGCCGTTTAAGGCAGGTGAAGGAGCAAGATGCGCAAGCAACTTGACGCCTTAGAAGCGGAGTTGCAATCAATTGAGGAACAATTGGCAGACCCGGAAACTGCTAAGGATTCGGCAAAAATGCAGGCTTTGATGCGTCGGCATGGAGAGATTTTGCCAATTGTTGAACGATACCGAGAATACAAACGACTGCTTGAACGGGAAAAGCAAGCGAGAGAAATTTTGGAGATAGAAGGCGACGAAGATTTGGTCAAACTTGCCCTTGACGAGTTGGAGGAAATTCAGCCCCTGAGGGAGAAAATGGAAAGCGAGTTAGCTGAAGCGTTGATGCCCAAAGACCCAAACGAAGGCAAAGACCTTGTTATGGAAATTCGTGCTGGAACTGGTGGCGAGGAAGCAGCTTTGTTTGCCCGCGACCTCTGCCGCATGTATCTTCGCTACGCTGAGCGGAAAGGATGGAAGGCGGAAATCGTTTACGAAAGCCCATCGGCTTTGGGAGGATACAAGGAAGTCATCCTGCACATTAGCGGTAAGGATGCATGGAAACTCCTGAGATACGAAAGCGGTGTCCATCGTGTTCAAAGAATCCCTGTAACGGAATCTTCCGGGCGAATTCACACAAGCGCTGCCACCGTTGCGGTTTTACCTGAAGCTGAGGAGACCGATGTTGAAATTCGCGAAGAAGAACTGGAAATTGAAACCTTTCGTTCATCTGGCCCCGGTGGCCAACACATGCAAAAGAACGAGACGGCAGTGAGGATTAGGCACAAACCAACAGGCCTTGTCGTTGAATGTCAAGATGAGCGAAGCCAGCACCAAAACAAGATGAAAGCCCTTCGAATTTTGAAGACCCGGCTGTTGGAAATGAAACGCAGGGAGCAAGAAATGGAAATTCAGCGGCAACGCCGCGAACAAATAAAGTCTGGCGACCGAAGTGACAAAGACCGAACTTACAACTTCATTCAAAACCGGGTTACTGACCATCGATACGATGTCACCCTCTACAAGCTCAAGGACATCCTTGACGGTGATTTGGATGAGTTGCTGACGGAAATTAGGCGAGTTGAGATTCAAAAGTGGCTGGCAGGACAACAAGAAGAGACCAAGGTCGCTACCCGAGCGTAGGGCTACGAAGCTTAACCAAATGCAAAGAAAGAAACCAGGGCGCGGTTTTGTCCCGCGCCGTTTGAAAACTTTGTGTTGTCAGAAGTTCAGTCGTGTTTGAAACTCGCTTTCCAAGCCTCTCCCACGACTTTGAGGGTTTTCTCACAACCTTTACCCTGGCCGCTTCGCTTGAAGCTTTTCCAAACGCCTTTGACGCCGCTGGTGGATAGTGTTCCACCAGTTAAGGTAGTTTTGTGCCGCCTTCAACAAGTTGCCCCCCGCTTCCCTAAGTTCCCGCTTAAACCGCCGTTTCTCTTTTTTGCTGTCATAGAAAATTGTCAAGACCCGAACCGATTGACCTTCCGAGACCGTTTCGGTTAACTGCTGGAAAGTTTTCGCCATATTGCCCACGAACTTGAACTTTTGATTATCAACTGCCACATAGAGGCGCATTTTTCGTTCACCCCTGAAGTCGGTTTTTTCTGGATTTTCATTTGAGGGAAAATTTGTGCGTCGCAAAAGTTTAACCCCCGATGATTTGGTTGTCAAGTCCTACCAGCGGTCAAGTTTCGGCACGAAAATAAACTGTGGGAGTTCACCCATCACAGGTTCACCGCTCGGAGCCGACTTGCAAAAGTCACTTTTGACTTCATGCGGTTTATTGAATTGTCACCCAGGCGCGTGAAGATGCTGCAATGCCTTCAACAAAAAGGTTCAGCCGCAGCGCGACACTAATTCTTTAAGGTTCATCCCACAAGCGTTGAACACTTTCGCAAGCAAAATTGAATAATCCGCCCCTGAAAGCGCAAAAATGTAATGTTGGGCTTTGCTTGAAACTTTTCCTTTTTGCGGGAGAGATGAAGATGTTTCGGGAACGATACACTGAGCAAGCGAGGAAAGCATTGATTGATGCTGAGGATTGGGAAGTCAAACTGAACTCGCCTTTCATCTCGCCAGAGCAATCCCTGCTCGGTTTGCTTGATTCGGAGGAATCACTTGCCTTCCAAATTCTGGAACGATTGGGTGTCAACACCCGAAAACTGAAATCGGAACTTGAAATCAAACTGAGAGAGCAAGCACCTTCGGAATCGCCAACCAGTTCGCCAACCTTCACGCCTTCCGCGAAACAAGTTCTCATCCGTGCTGCCGATGAAGCGAGGAGTATGAGGGACACTCACATTAACACTGCTCATTTGCTCTTGGGTTTGCTTTGGGGTGAAGAAAGTTTCGCCTCGGAAATTCTCACCGAACACGGCGTCCGCTACGAAGATGTGATGAAGTTTTTTAGCAGAAATGAAGGCAGGGGAAGAGGAAACGCCAGAAAAATTGAAGAGAAGGCTTGAGGTGAGGGTGAAGCAATTGCTTGAACCTCAATTGGAATGGATTGAAGACTTGACGAGTTTGGCATTGGTTGGAATCTTTCGCCCCATCAACTTTTGGCAAAAGGAGAGGGTAAGGTTTGCTGTCGCTATCAACCGAAAGGACAAATCAAACGCTTTGCTTTTGGGAAACTATGAAACGGCGCTCCTTCTTGTCCAACAATTTGCTTGCGATTTGTGCAACTTCGCCGATGCTGTGCTTTCAACTGCGCCTTTAGGAAAGACTCGCCGCCGCTTGTTCCAACTTGATTGGACAAGGCTGCAATCGGATGAGGCATTTAGGCTGTTACTTGAAGAGGTGCGCAAGCAAGAAAAGAAGCCTTTGCTTTTCGTTGGCACAGTTGACGACATCGTTTGGTGGTCGGATGTGATGCTTGCTGCTGTCCAACAAGGGATCGTTCATGTCATCGCAACTGCCACGCCAACGCAGTGGGAAGAGTTCAAAAATCGCCATCCTGCTGCAGCGTCAACTTTCACCGTCATCTCGGTTGGTGAACCCGACGAAGGTCAAACTTTGGAGTGGCTGAGAGTCCACAAAACCGTTTACGCCCACAACCATTTCATTGCCATTGATGACAATGCCTTGACAGCCACCGTTGAATTGGCGAAAGAACGCTTTCCAGACCAGCCGCTTCTCGCTACGGCGAGAAATTTGCTTGATGAAGTTTGCGCCTATGCTTGGATAAAGGCTACTGAGCCACCGGAGGAAATCCGCAAGTTGCGGGCTGAGATTGAGAGGTTGTGGTGTGAGGAAGAAAAAGTCGCAAGGGCATTGGGACAAGAACAAGCAGCCAAACTGATCATTGAGAGGCGGGAACTGCAAAATCGGTATAAAAAGATGCTGAGCGAATGGCACGAACAATTGTTTCATAGCCCGCCCAAAGTGACCGTTGAAACCATCCGAGAATTCTCCGAATTGTTGCAGTGAAATCAAACTTGCAAGCGAAATTTCGGGTTTTTGAAAACGGTATAACCG
>JANZZQ010000038.1 GCA_026419315.1 Armatimonadota bacterium
GGTATTGCACAGGGCGTTGCTTCAATATTTGCGCCAGCAGCGTCAACCTTCACGGCAAACCAAACCGTCACCTGTTGACCCGATTGTGTCCTCCTTAACTTCTGACTCGGTCATCCCGCAAGGGATACTTCAGGCGGAACGGGATCTGATGGCAGCGATGGTCCAGGACAAGGAATGCGCTCGTAAAATTCTTTCCATGATTTCACCTGACGAATTTCTGCTTTCGCGGCATCAAGAATTGGCAAGGTTGGTTAGCGCTTGTTTGGAGGATGACAGTTTCGCCGACTTGCCTGCTCTGATTGCCGAACTTGGGGATGAAAATTTGCGACAAACTTTAAGCGGTTTGTTGCTTTGCGATTTGTCGTTTTTGAACGCTCGGAACGCTTTGGAGGACAGAGTCCAAAGGCTGCGCCGTTACAAATTGGAGCAAATTGAAAAACACCAAAGGGCCGAACTTCTGAGGAAGATGGCGACAGGACAAATTTCTCCCAACGACCCAACTTTGAAAGTTTGGCAGGAGACACTGAAGGCCCTGAAAACTTGAAGCAAGGCAGGTGTTTGAGATGCCGTTGCCGTCCGATGCCTTCCATTTGCCAGAGTTGCAAGAACTTTGGGCAACGGCTCAGGAGACGAAAGCGGTCTTCTTGACGGATGTCAAGGCCACAGCAGAAGCGATTGGAGCTTCGTTGGAAGAATTGGTTGAGTGGCTGAACGAAGAGGGAATCGTTGTCCTCACCGATGACGAAGACAGCGATGTGTCGGAGCTTAAGTCCGACTTGGCACAGGAGACTTTTGAGAGCGATGGGGAGGAGGAATGGGAAGTTGCCAACTTGGAAGTTGAAGAGACGGATACAGCCCTGCTCAACCCACTTCAAGTCCTCTTCAGGTCGCTCAGGTGGACAAGGCTCTTGACACCGGAGGAAGAGGTCGCTTTGTTCCAGAAGATGCATCAAGGTGACATGGAGGCGAGGGAGCAAATTATTGAGTCCAACTTGAGGCTGGTTTTGAGCATCGCTTCCCAGTTCGCCCAAAAGTCGATTGTGCCTTTGGAGGATTTGGTTCAGGAAGGCTGCTTGGGTCTTATCAGGGCGGTTGACAAGTTTGATTGGAGGAAGGGGAATCGGTTCAGCACTTACGCCGTTTGGTGGATCCGCCAATACATTGTTCGAGCAATTGCCGAACACAGCCGGTTCATCCACTTGCCCTTCCACTTGGTTGAAACTTTGGCACAATTTGTTGCTGTTTCTCAAAGGCTCGCTCAAGAGTTGGGTCGTCAACCCTCCAACCAGGAGATAGCGGATGCTTTAGGTATGCCCGTTGAAAAGGTTGAGGAGTTGTCAGTTCTCCTCACCCCTCCCCTTTCCCTGGACATGCCCGTTGACGAAGAGGAGGAGTTGGTGCTTGAAGACATTGTGCCCGATCCAAACGCTGTTTCGCCGGAGGATGCTTACTTCAGGGCTTACGCTCGCGAGCGAATCAAGGCCATTTTGGCGGAAACTTTGACAGAGCGGGAGTGGGAAGTAATCAAGCTGCGTTACGGTCTTTTGGACGGACGAACCTACACACTCGACGAAATCGGTCGGATGTTGAAAATCTCTGGCGAAGCGGTTCGCCACATTGAGCAGAGAGCCTTATCCAAGTTGCGACGCCCTCGTTATCGGAAGTTACTTGAGCGGCTCAGTGAACTTCTTGCCTGACGGTGCTAAAATTAAAATGCGGCTCATAAGGAGGTTTGCTCGACGAGCAAGGTGGGCGCGTAGCTCAACGGCAGAGCAGCCGGCTCATAACCGGTTGGTTGGGGGTTCGAATCCCTCCGCGCCCACTGAAAGTTTTTGGGGCTCGAAAATTGCCTCAAATTGCCCCTTTTCTCCCTTTCCTTTCATCTACCGGCGCTGCTATCATCTTTGCGGACGAAAAACACTCTCGCGGTTGGAGGGATTTTGTGGATGGCGTATGAAACGCTATATCGCAAATACCGACCCAGAAAATTCGCAGACGTTGTCGGCCAAAAACACGTTGTCAGGGCTGTTCAAAATGCTATCTCGTCAAAGCGAATCGCCCACGCTTACCTTTTCTGCGGGCAACGAGGGACCGGAAAGACGACAATGGCTCGGTTGCTCGCGATGGCGTTGAATTGCGAAAAGGGGATTTCACCAGAACCTTGTGGGGCTTGCTCCGCTTGCCAAAGCATTGTCAAGGGGTCAGCGATGGATGTCATTGAAATTGACGCTGCTTCCCACACCGGTGTAGATGCCGTTCGCGAGGTCATTGTCGAACGAGTCTCTTTCTTGCCGGCGATTCTTCGCTACAAAGTCTATATCGTTGACGAAGTTCACATGTTGTCAACCGCCGCCTTCAACGCTTTGCTCAAAACCCTTGAAGAGCCGCCTCCGCAGGTTGTTTTCGTTTTGGCAACTACAGACCCTCACAAAGTCCCAGCCACCATTCGCTCCCGCTGCCTTAGATTTGATTTCCACCCAATTTCCGCAAAGGAAATTGCCCAACGGCTCGTCTTCGTCCTTGAAAACGAGGGTTGGCAAGGGCGATTTGACCCTGCCGCCGTTGCCCTCATCGCTCGCGCCGCAAGGGGAGCGCTCAGGGATGCTTTGACAATGCTGGAGCAAGCGATGAACTTCGCCGACGAAAAGATAACTGTTGACTTGGTCCGTTCACTTCTCGGGATTACCGATGATGAATTTTTGTCAAGGATAGTGGCAGCGCTGAGGGAAGGCGATGTCCATCAAATGTGGAGGTTGGTTTCCGAAGCGGTTGAAACTGGTCGAGATTTGCACCAAATCGCTCACGACCTCGCAACTTACTTGCGCGAGCTGCTCAATTACAAAATCGGTGTCCACGCCGATGAGACGGAGGAGCGCTTGAGTTTGCTGCAACAGCAGTCCGAACTTTTCAACGAATCTGAATTGATGCGCTTGATTCGTGCTGCGTGGGAGTTGGAGCGGGATTTGAGGACTGCCTCCGATGCCCAGTTGGTGCTTGAAATCGGGCTTTTGAACATGGCAACGATTTTGAAGGCAATGGAAGAAGCACCAGCTAAAGAGAAGATTCCTGCAGAGAAAGTCGCTATTGCGCCCGCTACCGCTGCTACGCAACTTTCCCAACAAGTTGCAAAACCCGTTGAACCTTCCATCCAGGTTGCCCCCTCAGAAGCCGCTTTGCCCCAGCAGGAAGAGTTGTCGGGTTTAGACTACATCCGCCAACATTGGGAAATCTTTTTGGAGCAACTGAAGCGAACATCAATGGTTGCCTACTCGTTCTTGCTAAACGCGGAACCGACGGATTTGCAAGACAACCAACTCGTGTTGACTTTCCAACACGCCTTTTCCTACGAGTGCGTTAACGACCGAAGTTATCGGGAAACGATTGAGCAGTGCTTGCGTGAGGTTTTCAACATGCCCGAGCTGAAAATCAAGCCGACCCTTTCCCCGCAAGCGGCGCAGCCGTCTATTGGCACTCCCGTTAACGCTTTGCCCTCCGCCAAGGCATCCCCGAGCCAGCAACGCGAAGTTGATACGGAAGAATACTTGGCCTCCTTGTTTGACAATTAGCGACTGAAGGTGTTAACTGCTATGGCGGAACAAACGGTTTTGGTCGGAATGACGACTCAAGAGTTGGAAGCGTTTGTGGAACAACTTGGCGAGCCGAGATATCGCGGTCGCCAACTTGCTTTGTGGATTTACCGCAAAGGCGTCTTGACTTTTGATGCGATGACCGATCTGCCTAAAGGTTTGCGCGAGAAGCTAAACGAAATTGCGGTCATCAACCCCTTGCAAGTCGTCGACGTGAAAGTTTCTTCCGATGGAACGACGAAATACCTGAGCAAGCTGGTTGACGGTGAAACCGTTGAGTGCGTTTTCATCCCGCATGGCGGTTGGGACACCATTTGCGTTAGCACTCAAGTTGGTTGCCCAATTGGGTGCAAGTTCTGCGCTTCGGGTGAAAGTTACGCCCGCAATTTGAGTGCGGGCGAAATCGTCGGGCAAGTTCTCCTCTCCAAGCGCCGCGAAAACCCAAATGTCGTCTTCATGGGCATGGGCGAACCGATGCTCAACTTTGACAATCTTGTCAAGGCATTGAGGTTGCTCAATCGGGAAGCGGGAATCGGCGCGAGGCGAATGACCGTTTCAACCGTCGGCATTGTTCAAGGGATCCTCAAATTGGCTCAGTTGGGAATGCAAGTTAATCTGGCGATTTCCCTTCACGCGCCGAACGACGAACTGCGTCAAAAACTCATTCCAGCCAAATTGCCACCCATCTCCGAAATCCTGAAAGCTTGCTGGGAATATTTTCAAGCGACGAAACGGCGCATCTCTTTTGAATACGTGCTTTTGAGGGGCGTTAACGACAAAATCGAACACGCCGTTGAACTGTCAAGGTTGCTCAAGGACATTCCTTGCCACGTCAACCTCATCCCATACAACCCGACGGTTGAGGAATTCGAGCGACCGAGCGAGGTCGCCGTTGAACGATTTCGTCAAGTCCTCGCAAAACAAGGAATTCCCGTTACCGTCAGGCAAGAGCGTGGAACCGACATTCAAGGCGCTTGCGGTCAACTTCGCAGACAACATTTGTTGGTGGCTCAGGCTTCTGCCCAACCGAAAGGCTTTGGACCTGTGTAAGCAATGCCCTCAAAAAAGTCGCCTTTGCTTTGGAGGTCGAACGGTTTTGGGACGAATTGTCGTGTTGCCGCCAGATGTCGCTTCTCAAATCGCTGCGGGAGAGGTAGTTGAAAGGCCTGCATCTGTTGTCAAGGAGTTGATTGAGAACTCGCTTGATGCAGGCGCAACGCGAATAACCATTCGCGTTGAGGAAGGCGGCAAGAAGTTGATTCGCGTCACCGACGACGGTTGTGGTATGGAAGCCGAGGATGCCGTTTTGGCTTTTCAGCGACACGCAACGAGCAAAATTAAAGACGCGGAAGATTTGTGGCGAATCACGACTATGGGTTTCAGGGGTGAGGCGTTGCCATCAATCGCTGCTGTCTCCCACGTTGAACTCTTGACCCGACCACCTAACGCCGAACAAGGGACAAGGGTCGTAGTTGAAGGTGGCATACTGCAAACGGTGGAGCCAACCGGTTGCCCTAAAGGCACAACAGTAACTGTCAAGGGATTGTTTTTCAACACGCCCGCAAGGCTGAAATTTTTGAAGGCGGCATCAACGGAATTCGCTCACATCGCCGAAGTCGTGAGCCGATACATTCTTGCCTTCCCCAATGTCGCTTTCACGCTTTTTCACGGCGACCGCGAAGTTTTGCGCCACGTCCCAACAGGCGATGAACGCTCCGCTATCGCTGAGGTTTTGGGGCACGAGATAGCTCAACAACTTGTCCCAGTCCAATATCACGAACCTCCCTACACTGTTCGCGGGTTCGTTTCGCCGCCAACG
Source organism: Armatimonadota bacterium (assembly GCA_026419315.1). Taxonomy (GTDB): domain Bacteria; phylum Armatimonadota; class Fervidibacteria; order Fervidibacterales; family Fervidibacteraceae; genus Fervidibacter. Next base: position 5,407 of record JANZZQ010000038.1, read on the forward strand.
ATGAGCAAGCCGACAAGAAGCCATCAGTGGTTTTTTGTCAACAACCGTTTCGTCCGAAACAAGACTCTCGCCGCCGCCGTCAGCCACGCATATCAAGGCTTTATCCCCGAAGGTCGTCAACCGGTCGTTATTCTGTTTTTGGACTCGCCGCCGGAACTGGTTGATGTCAACGTTCATCCAGCAAAGATCGAGGTCCGCTTCCGCAAAGAATCGGAGGTTCAAGCGGTCATCGTTAGGGCACTCAGGGAATCGTTAGTTGCAAGCCAAGTTGTTCCAGCCGTTTCGTTGCCGGTGAGACCGAAATCTGTTGAAACTCCTGAAACTTTGACTTTGCGCCCTCCAGAAACCACTCAGCCTAAGTCAAGAGACATTCAACGCGAACTTGCTGATTTTCGCACTTTGCTTAGGATCCGGTTCGGTCGAACAGAGCAACCCGTTTCCACTCAACGGGAGGAGAAAAGCCCAATTCACGAAATTCAACCTGCCGAGCAGGTTCGAACTTTACAGCAAAGTCAAGCAAGTGAAAGTTTAGCGCCAGTTAGCCCTCAACCGCAAAGGGAAACCATCGTCCATCAAATGTCCACCGTTCAACCCAAAACCTTGCCCCTTATCCCTCGTCCCACATCCCTTACCCCCATCAAGCAACTGGCAGCAACTTACATCCTCGCCGAGAACGAACAAGGGGATTTGTTTATCGTAAGCCAACACCGTGCCCACGAGCGGGTTTTGTTTGAGCAACTGATTCGCCGAGCCGAAGGCAGCGAAGTTTTGCGACAAGGTTTGGTCGTCCCCTTCACGCTCAACTTGGGACAAGCGCAAGCGGCGTTCGTTGAAGCGAACCTGAAAGTGCTTAAGCAAGCGGGGTTCGAATTGGAGCCATTCGGGCGGAACACTTTCATCGTCCGAACCGTCCCAGCAATAATCGCGCAACGAGATTGCCAGCAACTCCTGCAAGACCTAATCGACGAGTTGACAGCAGGCGAACTGCCGACAACGGGTGAACTTCTCCTCGACCTTTTGGCTGCGATTGCTTGCAAGGCTGCCATCAAAGCCGGCGATGTTTTGTCGCCTGAGGAGATGAAACAATTGCTTGAAGATTTGCTCTCACTTGAAAACCCCACCCTCTGCCCTCACGGTCAACCCGTCATCATTGCCTTGACAAAATCTGAGCTTGACAAACGCTTCGAACGGGGCTAAATGAGCTGAGTGTTTTAAGTTGGCTCTGCTCCCGCAAACGCTCAAACCGAAAAGTCTTCTGCCAACTTGCCGACTTGCCAAAAAAAATTTTCCGACCGGCAGAAGCCCTCTTTCGTCAACTTCCCCGTTTCATTCATCTTTCCCGAACTTTAAGGAGCAAGATTGCTCCTGCGAGCATTTCAACGACGCAAAGCAAAAGCACAACTCGCCAACCGACTCCGCTTCCGAAAGCGACGTTGACAAAATCTCCCAACTTTCCGCTTATTGCTGGGCCGAAAACTTGCGGTAGTGTGAAGGCGAATTGCCAGAGCGCGAAAAATTTGCCCCCTTCGCCTTTCGGCATCAAGTTTGCAGCCCAAGCCCAATTTGCGACTGCGAAAACCCCAGAACCGAAACCGAATAAAGCAGCAGGCAACAACAGCATAGTGAAGTCCTGAGCGACGACAAAGAGCAGTCCACCAACCCCCGCGACAATAGCGGCGGCGATGCAGAGTTTTCGCTTGCTCACCTTGTCCGCCAGTTTCCCGCCAATGAGCACGCTGGGGACACTGACCACTGTGACGAGCAATCCCAATTCCATCATCGCCTTTGCGGCATCTTCAACCTTGAGCGTATCGGCGAGAAACCAACGCATAAAAGCGACGGCGGTGTAAAAGCCTAAGTTCAGCAAAAAACGGGATGCCAATAATTTCAAAAAGTCAACGTGTTCCCTCAAGGGGAATTTGTATGCTTCGGCGATGGTTCGCCAGAGCGAAGTTGAAGACCCAACGGCGGGTCGGTCAGGCAAAGTCGCTGTCAAGGTCATTGCAATCAGGAGCAAAACCGTGACACAGAAAACGAACCAACGCAAGCCCAAATTTTCGGCCGTCACCTTGTCCTCGGTCACACCCCACCTCTGCCAATAGGTCGGGCTGAGCAAAATTCCAATTGCGATCATACCCAAAACTTGCCCGAAAAGAGACCAAAGCCCAATTTGAGCGGAAGCAACCCCGTGCTTTTCCGGAGGGACCAAATCGGGCAAAAGAGCGCGGGTTGGGGCAGCGGAAAGGTTGAGGAACCACTGAAGCAAAGCGAAACTCAAAACAACGAGCCAAAAACTGTCAAGCCAAGTGAACCCGAACAGGAATGGGAGGGCAAGCAACGTTCCCGTCAGCAGGAAGGGTCGTCTTCGTCCCAGAGGGTGAGAGCAACGGTCACTCAAAGGACCAGCGACAACTTGGCTTGAGAGTGAAAGGATTGCTCCCACCGCTGTCAAGGTTGCCAACGCACCGCCTTTAGCTTCGGGTGGGGCAAGGTGTTCAACCCGAACTTGCAAACCTTGTGTCAAGAGTGCTGTCCACAAGCAGTTGAAAGGTAACCACCAAACGCTCAGTCGCACGAAAACCCACAAATTCGCCATTACCTACCTAACCTCCATTCGCGCTTTCCCAACCAGAATCGAGCGACGAATTTGCTTCCCCGTCTCCGTCAGCCCAAGCACCTTGTATGCTGAAATCGGTTGCTCAAAGCCCTTGACAGATAACGGTTCTAAGGGTTCGGCTACGACCAAATCCGCTACACGCTCGTAGGTGCTCTCGCTGATGAGCAAGGTCGCTCCAATTTCTTTTGTCAACTGCTCCAACCTTTGAGCCAAGTTGACGGTTGCTCCCAGAGCGGTCAGTTCCTTGCGCCATTCAGCGCCGATTTCGCCGATAATAGCAACGCCCGTGTTGATGCCGATGCCGATATTCAGCGGCGAGCCAGTAACTCGCTCCCACTCCCAGTTCACGGAGCCCAACTCTTCAAGCATTTGAAAAGCGCAAAGGACGGCCCTCTGCGCGTGGTCAGTTTGGTCCTTTGCGATCCCGAAGAGAACCATCATACCGTCACCCAAAAATTTGTCAACAATCCCGTCGTAAAGGTGGACGATCTCGGTCATGCGGTTGAAATACGCTTCGAGAAGTGTCACAACCTCATACGGCGGTAAAGTTGCTGCAATCGGTGTGAAGTTTCGTATGTCGGAAAACAGCACAGTTATTTCCCTTCTATCTCCAGCCCTGAACCCTTTGGGCGATAAACCGAGGGTTTCCATAACAGGTTGAGCCACGTAAGCCCTAACCCTCTGCAAAGCAGACCACTGCCTCTCCACCAACAAACCGGTCACGGTAATGAAAGCCACCGTCAATGAAACGAACAAGAGCATGGGCGGCAATATCAACCCTTGCCTCATCAGGAGCAGAGTGAGGGCGTGAACGGATAAGAGCAGGCCGACGAAAACCGCAAGGCTGAGTTGAAAGGGAAGGCGCAGGACCGATATGCTGACCAAGATGCAAAACGCCGAAGCGACCAGCAGTTGAAGCCAAGGTGGGACGTAGCTAACCGTTTTTCCTGTCAAGAGAGAGTTAATCACCGCTGCGTGAATTTCAACGCCATATGCCAGCGGGTCAGTTGAGGTAGGTAATCGGTCCAACAAACCCGATGCAGCCATTCCCACTAGGACGAGTTTGCCCTTGACCGCTTTGGGGTCAAAGTCGCCTTCAAGAACTTTTGCGAGTGAAAGGGATGGGAAAGCAATTCGTTCGGGAGAGAAAGGAGGCAACACGGGGATGTCCCAATCGCTGCCGACATGGATGGTTCGGTCGCGCCAACGAATGTAATTTGGGTGCATTTGGGGAATTCCAGACCAAGCAATCGCTGCGGCAAGGCTAATCGATGGGAGCGCACTTTTGTCTCCCGCCAATTCAACGGCTAACGGTAAAGTGCGGCAGACACCATCTTGGT
>JANZZQ010000039.1 GCA_026419315.1 Armatimonadota bacterium
TTTGAGACCCGATGCCATTGATGCCTTGAAAACCAAGCTTTTGCCCCTCGCAACGGTCATAACGCCGAACTTGCACGAAGCAAGGGCACTGACGGGAATGGAAATCCGCTCCCTTGACGAAATGAGGGAGGCGGCGAAAAAGTTGAGCGAGTTCGGAGTGAAATATGTCGTTGTCAAAGGCGGTCACCTTGAAGGCACAACCGAATCCGTTGACATCCTTTACGACGGGAAGGAGTTCACAGAGTTCAGAGCGCCCCGCTACGAAACCAAAAACACTCACGGCACCGGTTGCATCTTTGCCTCAGCGATTGCTGCCGGTTTGGCATTCGGACTTGACATTAAGTCAGCAGTGAAGCAGGCAAAAGAGTTCATCACCGCCGCTATCAAGGGAGCATTATCGCTCGGCAAGGGACACGGACCGGCAAACCCGATGGCTTGGCTGAGCGGAGGCGACTAAAGGTTCCGCGGAATTTCGTTCGCCGACTTCTCCTTTGCTTCAAGGCTTGCTCAAAGTTTGCTGTGACTTGCTGACATAACAAAGGCTCTTGAGGCGCAGACTTTCGGCGATGTCTTCCCAGTCCTCCGATTTAAATTCCAGCTTAACCTCAAACGGTTCGGAGGAGTTAACGAAGACGAAAGCGACCTTTACTGACTCGGCACCGAAAACGAGGTGAACGGCAAGGGCATATGCTTGCGCCTGAGTGAGGTATTGGTTGTCAACCCTTGACTTTGCCTCTTCAAACGAGGCAACCCTGTCGGTTTTGAAGTCAACGACCAACCACTCGTCCCCCATAACGAGCAGGTCCAAACGCCCGGCGAGTTCTATCGGCGGGTGTTCGCCTTTGGGGTCAATCCAAATTCTAAAGTCAAGTTCTCGCCACTTTTTCGGTGCGCTTTCCGCATAGCGCCAAGCATCGGATTTGTAGGCGTTTGCCAAGAACTTGCTCAAAGTTTCAGCGTCGCGCAATGCGGCGTTCGGGTCGGCGCCGACGGTTTGGGCGAGCCAGAGGATTTGTTTATCCGACAACGAAGTAAGCCCTCGCTGAAGGCATTGGTGGACAATCAGTCCAGCCTCAATTGGTGACAATTCTGTCAAGGTCGGTGACGACCGAGTTTGCATCGCTTCCAGTTCAAACTCAACCAAGTCGGTGACATTTAGCTTCAGAACCGAAGGTTCGCGGGAGGGCAAGTCCAAATCAATTGGCTCGGGCAACTCAACCTTTGGAATAGTTGCTGGGTGCTCCAACCACTTAGCTGCTTCGGTGTCGGAAACGGCGGGTTTCCCGATTTTCTGGGGCAAATCGGTTTCCTTGACAGTTTCACCCATCAGCAAAACGGGAATTTTCCCTGCTATGGGGAACGGTTCATCTCGCTTCTCACCAATTGGAACTTGTAAGGTGTCAGCGACCAGTTGCAGCCAGGTCCCCCATTGCTTTTGTGTTTTTTGTTTCTGTTGGCTGTTTTCGCTTTGAGTTCCCACCAAAATGAGCCTATCCTTCGCTCGAGTCCAGGCGACAAAGAGCAATCGTTCAAGTTCGGCGGTTTCTCGGATCTGGCGGACTTTGTCAACCGCTTCAAACCGCTCTGTCCTTCGCCCTTCCCCAGATTCGTCCCTGAGCCTTACCGCCAAGCCAACTTCCGGGGTGGCGATGATGCTTTCTTTCGTTCCGCCCGGTTTTGAAACTTCGCCCAACATTGGCAGGATAACTACGGGGAACTCAAGCCCCTTTGCGGCGTGGATTGTCATGATTTGAACTGCCTCGGCTTTTGCACCTGCAAGCGGAGGTTCGCCAATCCTAACTTCGCCTTCAACCAAAGCCTGAGCGTATCTTGTCAAGCCCCTGACATTCAACTTCATATCCTCGCTCAACTGCTGAGCCATTCGCACAAATTTCCTGATGTTCGCCAACCTCTGTTTTCCGTGCGGCAATGCCGCGACGATGACGTCGTAGCTTGTCTCGCGAATGACCCACTCCAGCAACTCCCTGATGCTAACCTTGTCAACCCTCTCTTGCGATTCTTTCAGCAAGGTCCTTGCTCGCTTTAACTTTTCTCGCTCTGAATCTGGCAGCGGTAGTTCAAGGTCGTCGTCGGTCAAAATGCCTCTCAACCAAAGGAGGGCGTTTGAGTTGGTGCCGAAAATCGCAAACAGGGTTTCATCCATCACCCCAACCATAGGCGATCTAAGCCAGGCAGCCAAGGCTAAATCGTTGTCGGGTTCAGCGAGAACTCGCAGGAAGTTCAACAAATCCCTTGCTTCCATCGTTTCAAAGAAGCCGTAGCCAGTGATGATGTGATATGGGATGCCATATCGGCGCAAAGCGTCTTCAAAGGCGGAGGCGTTGACAAGATCTCGCAAAAGCAAAGCGATATCGGAGTAAGAGATGCCGCATTCGTGGAGTTCGCAAATTCGCTTTGCAATCCATTCGGCTTCAAGCCTGAGTTTTCGCCACTTACTTGGGTTGCCCTTGATTTTGAAAAAGGCAAATTCGATCGGCGTGGAGATGTCGCTTTTCCTAACCGCTTTCATTGGCTGCAACGGCATCCTAACTCTTTGCTCAACCTCTTCGGGGCTTTCGCTGACCCTGAAAATCCGCTCAAAGGCGTAATTTGTCAATTCAACCAGGGCGGGGACACTTCGGTAATTTTTGTCGAGGCTTTCTCGCCTCCAACCGAAACGGGATTTTGCCTGATTCCAAAGTTCGTTGAAAACGCTTACATCGGCGTTGCGGAATCCGTATATGGATTGTTGGCTGTCACCCACGCCGAAGAACTTCACTTCCTTCGGTTTGTCGCTGTCCCAGCCGCAAATAAGCGACAAGATTTCAACCTGAACCCGGTCAGTATCCTGAAGTTCGTCCACGAGGATTCGCCTGTAAGTCTGGCGGATGCGGTTCCTGACTTCCTCGTTTGTCTTCAGCAACTTCCAAGTCCGGAGCAAAAGGTCATCGTAGTCAAGGGCGTTGATAGAGGTTTTTTCATCGTCATAGGCTTTGGCTACACACTCGTAGCACCGTTCGAGAGCAAGCTCCGGTTCTTCCAATTCGCCGACTCGGTGAAGTATGGGTTCGCCTTTCTCTTTGCGGTGCTCTATGAGCAACCTCGTTTTTAGCATCCCCTCAAGCAACTCCACTGCCCTGTTGAATCCCCAATGCCCTACAACTTTTTGGGCGTCAAGGGCAATTGGGTCAGAAGTATCGGAAAGTTTGCTCCAAAGCCATCGCTTGCAAACTTCGGTCCTGAGGGTTTGGGCTTCAAGTTCATCAAGGATGCGAAAGGATGGGTCAACGCCTGCCTCAAGGGCGAACTTGCGGAGCAAACGGGCACAGAAACTGTGGATTGTGCCGATCGGCGCTTCTGGCAGGTGCTCAAGGATTTCTTCAACCCGATGGCTCCATTCAAGACAAGACACTTCCTGCCTTGATCTCAAAAGGACCCGGCTTATCCGCTCCTTCATTTCAGCCGCGGCTTTTTCTGTGAAAGTTATGGCGACAACCGATTCAACATCCCAACTGATATGGCGCATCAGAAGTTCGAGATAGTGGGCGACGAGGACCCTCGTTTTGCCTGAGCCCGGACCAGCGTTCACAATCAGGTTTGCATCGTCAAACATTGCTAACTCAATTTGTCGTTCGTCCAACGGGTTCCCATTTTCATCGCAGAGCCAGGGGACAGTTCTTCGTTCCCCCATTTTTCGGCTCACCTATTTTGCTTCAGGGTCATCTGCAAGTTCGCGGGCGCCTAATCGCTCCAACGCCTCTACTCGCCGCCTCAGTTCTTCCAACTCCAGTTGAAACTGGCGGAACATTTCAAGTTGGGGGTCGGGAATTCTGTGGTGTTCCAAGGGCTCAACCCGCACACCGTTAATGCTGACAACCTTTGCCGGGACGCCAACAGCGGTTGCGTTGGGGGGAACTGGCTTGACAACGACTGAGCCAGCGCCTATCCTTGAATTTTCCCCAACGGTTATGTTGCCCAAAATTATCGCACCCGCGCCTATGACCACGTTGTCGCCGATTGTTGGGTGACGCTTGCCTCTCTCTTTCCCCGTCCCTCCAAGTGTGACTCCCTGATACATGGTCACATTGTCGCCAACCTCTGCAGTTTCACCGATAACGACACCTGCCCCGTGGTCAATGAAAACTCCTTTGCCGATTTTTGCGCCCGGGTGAATTTCAATATTTGTCAAGAGTCGGTTGATATGTGAAATCAAGCGCGGCAGCACAGGCACGCCGAGTTTCCAAAGCCAGTGAGCAATGCGGTGCATCCAAATCGCATGAACGCCTGGGTAACACAGAATGATTTCCAACCAACCGAAAAAACCTTTGCGCGCTGCTGGGTCCCTTTCAGGGACGACCAGAACATGAGAAACGAAGTTGTCAAGGAACGACTGCCATAGCTGTTTGAGCCAACTCATTATCATCATGCCCCCTTCACAGCAAAGGCGAGCCCACAGTTCGGTTTTTTTACAGGTAAAATTGTGGCACGGCTTTCAAATCAAAAGAAACGAACTTCCTCGTCGGCTGGTTCCGAGAAAGCGTCCAATTCTGTCAAGATGCGGCGGCGCACTTCTAACAAAGTATTGCGTTGGGGTTGTTGAGTCCAAAGCAAGGAGCGGCGAACAACATTGTCAAACAGAACCCGCGCAGGTTCGCCCTTGAGACCACAGCGGTGAAGCGCGTAAAAGATTTGACGACCATACAGGTCGGCACTTGTCTCATCACCGTAGCCCGTGACTGGCTGGCGACGGTAAGTCATCCTTGTGATTTCACCGATGAGCCCATTTGCCAAGAGGAGCGATAAGGTCGGCACACCCTCCCAACCGTATCTGAGCAGGTCAAGGTCGGGAAATCTTTCGTGTTCCTCCCTCATAACTTGGCAAGCGAATTTTGCTGATCGTGCTGTGAATAACTTGTATCCAGACATGAAATCGGGAGGGTCGGCAGTGTGAAAGGCGCAGTAGGTTAAATTGGGCACTTTGCCTTCGCGAGCCAAGGCAAACTTTGCAGCCTCCAGCAAAATCTCATCGGTAATTCGTTCCCACTCGCCCCTCGTGAAACTCATCGGGAAGTGCAAAGCGTTGCGGCGACCGATAACGATAAAGAAATCGGACTGTTGTTCTTGTTCCATCAGCAACGCAAGTCGCCACAACTTCGGCAGGTCGGAGAGCCAATGGTCGTTGTCGGAATCTCGGATGACGATGTATTTGGGTTCACTTCTCTCAACCAAGCATTGAATGCCCGTGACTGTTGCCCCACCTTTGCCCACGTTCCGCTCCAACATCACAATTGTCCAATCTTCACCCTGCAAGGTTTTTTGCACTCGCCTTGTGGGTTTCAAGCACCAATCGCAACCATCCAACACGAGAACCACTCGCTCAGGAAGAAGGAAAACATCCCAGTTCTCAAAGGTGGCTAACAGCAACTCTTCCACTCGCTCCAAAGGGGTCGTGGGAGCGAACCAAATGGGGACGACCATGCCGACAGTCTGTTTGATTGCTTTGACATTCATGTCCATCCACCTCGTGAATTCTCGCTCGAAGGCTTGCCTTGAGAAGAATCATTCATTCACACTCGTTCTTGCCCCTAAACTGGCCGATGGTTAAAGGTGAATTTGCTGCCGGGTTTACCCGGTAAAAACTTTTCCCGCTCTTCGTTCAAAGAGTTTGTCAGCGCCCAGCTCATCTAATGCCACTGGCTTCAGCCAGTTGATGACGAATTTGACGAGCACCGTATTTATTCGGTCAAGAAATTCCGCCTCTGAAGGTGGGCGTTCAAAGAGTTCCTCTGCGAGTATGGCCAAAGCCCACGGCATAATTGGTGAAGGCCGCTACCGACAACATTTGCAGAAGAGCGACTTTTCTGTCAGCGGGATGCAAAACTCCGCCTTATCTTTGGTGTGATCCGGTGTGAGTTAGTTTCCCACTTGCCTGCTAAAGCCGGCGTTTCACGAAAACCGTTGCAACTGGTGGGTTAAAGCCGTAGCATGGTCTGGATGGAGTTGCCCATCAATTCAGTAAGCGGTGCTGGAAACTTCCTGTTGGCCTCTCACGATGAGACGGCACTTGGAGCCGGAACCTTCTTTTGTGACTTCAATTAGCGCAGGGAAATGCTCGCGAAACTCTTCAAGATGGGTAACGATCAGGATACGGGCAAATTCCTTTGAGACGGTTTGGATAGCTTCAATGATTGCTTCCAGCCCTTCCTTGTCCTGTGAGCCGAAACCTTCGTCAATGATGAGGGTTCGCAAGGGGGCACCGGCTCGGTAAGAAAGCAACCGAGCCAAAGCTACCCGAACGGCAAAATCGATCCTGAACCTTTCACCACCGCTGTAAAGTTCATACGCTCGGTCTCCTAGTTCGTCGGAGACGATGATCGCCAAAGTTTCCTTCTGACTACCAGATTCCGTTGGGGTTTCAAGTTCAAACCGGAGATGCATCCGGCCATTAGTCAGCAGAGCAAGCAATCGGTTGGCTTCCCACTCAAGCCATTGGACGGCGTTTCGCAAAACCATTTTCGGGATGCCGTTCCGCCCAAAAGCCTCAGCAAGCAGTTCGTAGTCTTGTTTCTCCATACTCAACTGAGCGAGCCTTTGCTCCAGTTCCCACTTTTCCTGCTCCCGATGTTTCAGTTCTTCCAACTTCTGCCTCAACGCTCCCAGTTCCTCGTTCAGTCTTTGCAATTCGTTCTCCCTTGCCTTCCTTCGTCCTTGGAGTTCATCGAGTTGCTCTTCAATCTCAGGAAGTTGGGAAATCCGTTCTTGCAATTTTTTGGTTTGGAGGTCAATTTCCCGCAACCGTTTTTCACTTTCGGAAATGCGTTGTTTCGCTTCTTCGATCCACCTTTGTAGTTTCGGCACTTCTTCCTTAGCCGTTTGCAGCTGTTGCCACCATTGATGTATATGCTGGTTCTTTTGAATCCAGTCCCTCAATTGCTGGTGTTTGGTTTCGTCGTATCCCAAGTTGCGGATGTCCTCCTCCACCCGTTCAAGTTCCCTGCGCTCACCGTGAGCGAAATCACCTGTTGACAACTTTTGCTTGATCGAATCAATTTCGGTTTTGAGTTTCCCCAACTGTTCTTGAAGGGACAAAGCCTCTTCTTCGGCTTGTCGGATTCGCTCAATTTCACTCTCAAACCTTGCAAGCGATTCAACCTTCTGATGCCATCGTTGGTGGGCATCGGGATCGTAGCCCAAACTTCGTTCTTTCGTTTCCAGTTCCTGTCGCTGCTCTTGCCATTGTCTTTCCGCCTCGGATTTCCTGAGTTGCAGCAGCTCCCGATCCGCTTTCAACTTTTGTAATTCCTTTTCTGCGTCGGCGATTTCCAAAAGCCTTTGTTGGATTTCGCCGATTTGGCGCTCTAACTCGGGCAACTGGCGAAGCGCAACCTCCGCTTTTTCAATTTGGCTATTCAGTTGTTCAAGGTCTTTTTGCAGCCTTTCCGTTTCCCTCTCCGTTTCGGCAATCTCTGCCTCGTATTGTTCAACCTCTTTCGTCAATTTCTTCCGGAGGGAAGCGAGTTTTTGAGGTGTCAATGTCGTCTCACACAGGGGACATTTCGGCTCGCCAGCATGTTCCGCAAGCAAGTGAAGTTTCTCGCGAGTTTCATCCATCGCTTTTTGAAGTTGCTCTCGTCGAGTAACGAGCATGGTGATTTGACCAGCGATTTGCTCCTTTTTCTTTCGCGCAGTGTCGAGAAATTGCTGCCACTCTTTGAGTTTTTCCTTTGACTCTTCAAGTTGCTTCAATCTCTGTTCAACTTGCGGCTTTTGGGCGATTTTGCTTTCGTGTTGAGTTTGAGCCTGTTGCAACTTACCTTCCAATTGCGCCCACTTTTCTCTTTCCTCGGCAATTTCCCGCTCAAGTTGAGTTCGCTGCTGCTGAAGAGCCGACCATTGCCTTTGTTTTTCGTCCCATTCCTTCAAGGCTTCACGAGCCTTTTGGAGTTCGTCTAGTCTGCGTATGACTTCCCCTTTCTTGCCGATCAACTCCTGCAATTCTTTCAAGCGCTTGCTGATGTGGGCTTCGTCCCGCTCCACCGCTTTCAACCTGTTCTCCAGTTCCGATTGAGCTTTCGAAATTAACTGTTCAAGTTGGTGGCGCTTTTGTTCTAACTCGCGCAATTGACTTGCCTTTTCGCTGAGCAATCTCTCTGCCTCCTGCGCCTGAAGGAACTTTTTCATCGCTTCGGTTATCTGCTGCTCTTTGGCAAGGACCTTGTTCCACTGTTCCAGCCTTCCCTCAAATTCCTGAATTTTCCCCCGTGCATCGTCTATTTGTTGCTTGTGCAATTTCGCTTCGTCGCTCAATAGGTCGAGTTGCGCCTTTTGTGTCAACAAATCTTCCCGCTTCTTTTGAACTTGTTTGATCTCCTCTTCCGTCTTCTGTAGCATTTGTTTCGTGTGTTCCCTTTCCCGCTGCTTATTTTCAAATTCCTTGACAACTTGCGGGATTAGGGCAATTTCGTTTTCAATTTGGCTCATTCGCCGCTGACCTTCGTTGATTTGTCCGCTCAGCGCCCTCACTTGCTCCCTCGCTTTTTCTGCGAGTTTCTCGCAGACATCCAGTCCCAAAACTTGTGCAAGTAAGTCCCGCCTTTCGGCTGGCGATAGGTCCATAAACCTGCCTGACTGTCCCTGTGGCATGAAGACAGTGTTGATGAAAGTGTCGTAATTCATCCGAAGCAATTTTTGAATTTCGCGTTCGACGACAGTGACTTTGCTTTCGGTCACGATACTGCGCCATCTGTTGCCGTCAATGTTTTGCTCCAGGGAGGCGGTGTGAGTTCCCGTCTTTCTCGAAAACCGCCGCCTCACTCGGTAAATTTGACCATCAACATCAAACTCAAGGGTGACCGACATTTCGGTTGCGCCTTTGCGGATAAGTTCAGAATTTCGGTTTGACCGAGCTTTACCAAAGAGTGCCCAAGTTATTGCATCTAAGAGTGCGGACTTACCCGCGCCGTTGTTCCCCACAAGGGCTGCCATGTGAACCCCGCGCAAGTCAATTTCTTGAGGCGGCTCACCGTAACTCAAGAAGTTTTGGATTTGCAGTCTAATTAGCACCATGAAAAATCACGCCCCCTCCTGCGCCTAAACATCTTCTATCATTTTCTGAGCCAACTCCAGAAGGCGGTTTTTCCTCTCTCTAACTTGTTTGTCTACCCGCGACTTCTCCTCCAACCATTTCTCCAGCAAGTTAATTGGGTTCTGTCGCAATAACTGCTCAAATTCTTCAGGCGTCCTGCTAATTGGGTCGTTAATTTC
>JANZZQ010000040.1 GCA_026419315.1 Armatimonadota bacterium
GGATTGTGGGCAATCGGCTCCAGTGCCCTTTGTTGCGCATTCCTAACCTGTCCCAAATCTCATCAAAGCCCCTTGAACGCCTGTCTGGGTAATCAACGCCGTGGTTGATTAGGTCGTTGTAGCCATAGGTGTTAGGCCATTCGTTGCGCAAAACTGGGTCTGGGTTTTTGCAAGAGTAAACGCAGTTTGTCTGGCAGCCATAAAACCGAGGGACCGATGGGCAATAAAGAATTTGCTTGTTGCGCATGTAAGGGAAAATTGCAACATACCAAGGGTGGAGTAAACGAGCAAGTTCGTAAGGGATGAGGTAGTCGCAAGGAGGCGGTTGAGCGAAGAACCTTTCATCCCAATCCTGAGTGTATTGCGTCATTGCCATGCCCAAGTGCGGGTGTTGTTGAGGCAGGAAACTTGCCGCGCTTTCTTGCGGGCTTGTGAGAACACGGGGAACAAAATCGCGGCCAGAATCGCGATAATAGCAACACAACCAACAACTCAATGAAGCGTGAACGCACTCCGTCGCATCACTGCACACCCCCTTGTAAAATGTCTCCATCTCTCGAAGTAACGCACAAACTGCAACTATGTCAATGCCAACTTCTGCTGCTAACCTTACACTAAAGCGGCCAACCTGCCAGCCACACCCGCCTTCAGTCATCTGCGCACCTTTGGTCAGCAACTTCATCGCAATAGTCAAACCTCAAAGTCCCTCCCAAAGGCCCAACAGGCAAAAGTGGTCTTCGCTTCCTTATCTGTTGCCAACGATGCCACTTCGCATGACCATCAGCAAATCCCAAAACCGAACTTGCAAGTGACGACCAGCATACTTCTCTGCTTCACCCGTAGCAGCCCAGTTTGGATTGGTATGCCAATATTCAGGGTAAGCCAAGTCCCTAACTTTGTGTCAGCGTCAGCAAAAGTCTATGATGCTTCCCTCTACTGCACGCTACACCAGAAAGAATGATTGTGACGAGATGCGGTTCTGAAAAGGGAAAGCGAGCAGCGATGTCCAATATTCCTTTTTGATGCAAAAAGTAACCCGGGTTTGGCAAATTTGCCCTTCAGAAACGGCAAATTGACCATCAACCCTCAATTGCAGATGAACACGCGAACTTCATCTCTCCGAATCGCTCAACAGGTGCTAAACTCAAGTTACTGGGGAGGGGGTGATTAGATCGAGGCAAAGAACCTTCACAAACCGCACTCAGGCAGTGTTGGAGCAAAGGGATAAGAAAGTCAAGCGACAAAAATTCATCCTAAGCGAGCGTGACATTTTCCTTATTGTCGGCATGAAATACGCCACAGGCACGTTACCGCTTCCCCAAAGAGAGTCTGAAGAGGCTAAAACGACTTCTCCCACGAGGGGCTCTCGGAGCGACAATTGAGGCGCATAGTTGAAAGAACGTTAAGTGATCCCAGAAGTGAGCAGTTTTGGGAAGCTCAATTGGTCCCATTAATAGACCGAGAAGTGGGAAAAGCAGTCCAAAACTTCTTGCCCGGTGTGCGAGAAGTTTTCGTCATCTCATATCAGTGTGGCAGATTGACCCAAAGATGGTTCCATGGTATCTGGGTTTGAGCACTGCCAGGATTTTTGAGCATCGTTTTGTGGGTGGGCAGGCAATTGGGCTTGGGACGGGAAAGGCAGTTCGAGCATTTGCGGCTTCTCTGAATCTTGTTCCCGAAATAGTGGACAACTTGAGGTTATTTGCTCTCACTTACCGTGGTTCTTTGGAAGGCGAAACCGGTGCTGAACCTTTGATGGAGATTATCTCTCGCTGCGCCTTGTTTTCCTTTTCGCCCTCTGTCGAAGGGATAATTTCTCCATTGGACCTTAAGCCGGAAGATCTTCACTGGGCTTTCATTTACATTGAACCTGTGGACGAAAAGGCTCACAACAATGTGGTTGAGCGTGTCTTTGATTTCCCATTGACACAGAGCGGGCTGTTGCCCATTGATTGGTCTCCCGGCATGGATAGAATTGGTGTGCATCTTTCCTTCCTCCAAAGGATGGTGCAGCGGGGTAGGGGAGTTGTCGCGATGGCTGGAGGTGAGGGGAGTGGGGAGGCAGTGCTCGCTACTTACTATGCAAAGAAATCGGGTGGCTTACTTTTCAACTTCCTCGTCATAGACGATGCTTGCGCCGAACAGATTCTAAGGCTTCAAGGGCGTAGACTTTCAAGCGTCCCAAACAGACACGAGTGGTGGGAGAGGAAAAACCGTTTCTTTGCCGCCCATTCACGCTATGCTATGGAATCACCCCTCAGGACCTTCTGTGAGATCTCAAAAAGACTCGGGCTCCCCGTCAAGCAGGTAAAGCGATTGCTTGAAGATGCCGTCAGAAAACACGAGGATGATAAACCCATTTTGACCTTGAGAGTTCAACCGCCTTCTTCGGAAATGGTGTTAGAGATGGAGTTGATCGGGCGATGGGAATTGGCAGAAGTTAGGGTCGTCCCGTCCTTTAACGGGAGGGAAGGATTCAGAGCGCTGGGACAAACTTCAGTGAACTTGCTCACTTCAATGATTGGTTTGAAAAAGGAGTTCGTTGTCGGGTTGGGAGGGGGAAGCGCCATCCGAGCCATAGTTGAAGCGCTAAACATCAAACAAATTTTCAGAAACTCCTCAAACTTGTCTTGCTTGTCAATTTGTGCCTTGGCTCAAAATCCACTTCCCAAAGTGCTATGCGTTGCACCACAAACCCTCGTTGCTCCGATTGTTTCCCGCTATAGCGACCAACCAGGGGTAAAAGTTTGCTACTACGATGCACAGAAGGCGAAAGAGTTGGATGCAGTGTTCGTTGGGATTGGCGCTGTGGCTCCCCCCGATAATCTGTCCTACTTTCTGGACAACGAGCCGAACTTGAACGCTATGCGCGAGAAACTCGCTGGCTTGCTTTTATTCCAGTTCATCACTCACGACGGTGAAATTTTGCCGACCCAGTGGATGGATAAGTTGAAAGCAATGCCGTTGACCCAACTTAGGGAAATGGTAAAGCAAGGCAAACCTGTTGTCATTGTCGCTTATGGTGCTCACAAAGCCTTAGCGGTCCTCGCCGCTTACAAAGCAGGGTTGTTCAACTGCTTGGTCATTGACCGTATTTTGGCAGAGCGACTCCTTGAACTTTCAAGAAACGAACCATCTTGGGCATTGCGTAATCACAGTGACAGCAACGATGGGCAGGAAGAAACATGAATGGATATGGGAAGCAACGAGCGGGTGAAATTTTTAAGCCGAAATCAATGTCTTTCCCGACCGTGCGGTTGCCATCTTAGACTCTTGACAAAACAATAATTGACTCGGCTCTGGCAATGAACCCAAGCGGTTGTGATTAAAGCGCAAGCGAGACCTTTCAAACTTCGACCGAGTGCTCGGGTGTGTTGACAGAAACACTGCGATGTTTCAGCAACGCCGAAATTGAACAAGCTGTCGTCCCGCACCCGTTTGATGCTTCCCAAGGGGACCGTGACCGCAGAAGTCGTTTTGGAAACCATTTAAAAACTGTCCCACTTTCAGTTACGATGAAGGAACAAATTGGTGAGCTCCGGAAATGGGCTGCTGGTCGCACAAGAAGAACTTCGCGTGAAGAGAGCGAATAGATGTCAGTTGTGCCGGTGAGGTGGCTGGAACCGTGAGCAGGGGGGTCAATCATGTCTGCGGCGTTTAGTGCTCTTCCATTTCCTCGCAATTGGTGGTTGGCAGCTTTCACTGGAGGCAGTTGCTGCAGTCCACTCGGCGTTGGGCTATCCTACCTCTGAAGGTAATCAAAAACAGGTTACCGCTTCACAAGTTGGCGGAAGGGTTGTTTTGGTTTTAGGTGCCCAAGCTCTTTCAGATTCAATTGAGCGAGAAGAGCGTATCACTCCCGGGCGATGTCACGACCCACGGAGCCCCAGAAGGGCGAATCTCCGCGCATGTGGATGGTGAGGACGGAACCGAGGCTGAAACTCGTGCTACAGTCGGCAGGAAACGATTGCGATTGCATCGCTTGCTGCCGAAACAGGGCTCTTGTGAAATTGCGAGTGAATTCAACGCTCAAGAAAGACCCGTCATCAACTAATGTTTGAAGCCGATGACACGGATAGTTGAGCATCCACGACTTTTAAGTGGCCATCAAATAAGGGACAACTTTGTGACAAAATAGCCGAGTGTCAAAACAAACACAACTTGGGAGTGGATTGCGATGAAACTTTTGGCTTTTGATATCGGAAACACAAACATAACGATGGGGCTGTTTGACACCGAGCGACTTTTTTCGTGCCCTGTGACTTGTGCTCCATGTCCCTCTTTACTTGGGACTTGGCGTGTTCGCACCGAAATTGGACGAACTGGGGACGAGCATTTCGGGTTAGTGAGGGATTTCCTTAATTGGCAAAATTGTCAGGTCAACGAAGTGAGCTTTGTAGTTCTTTGCAGCGTCGTGCCTCCAGTCACAACCAGCATTGTAGAGATGTCAGAACGATTCTTTGGGGCTAAACCTCTCGTGGTGACAGGTGCCCTTGACTTGGGAATCCGCAACGCTTACCAACCACCGGAAGCCGTAGGTGCAGACCGATTAGTTAACGCTGTCGCCGCTATCCATTTTTACGGGATACCTTGCATCGTTGTGGACTTTGGGACGGCGACGACTTTTGATGCCATTGACCGCAATGGAACTTATCTTGGTGGCGCAATAGCCCCAGGCATAATGATGGCGGCAGAGTCGCTTTTTCAGAGAACAGCTCAACTCCCTCGCGTCGCCTTAAACCGGCCGAGGAAGGCTATCGGGCGCTCAACCGTCGAAAGCATTCAATCTGGGCTCATTTTCGGTTATGTTGGGCTTGTCAAGGAGCTGGTGGCAAGGTTCAAGGAAGAATTAGGAGCAAACGCGAAAGTCGTTGCAACGGGAGGACTTGCTTACTTGATCGCCCCATTGACAGAAATCATTGAGGAAATCAATCCTGACCTAACCCTGCTTGGGTTGGCTCTGATTTGGCAGCAAAAGAGAGGTTCCGCAATTGTCGGTCGCGGGCAGCGGAAAACCACTTCAACGCCAAAACGAGCAAAACGCCAATGAGAACGCCAATCCAAATTCCGTGGAATGTCCGAAGGAGCGAAAGAGCAACTGGTGTGTGAGCGTGGCTGAAAGTGTTCATTATTGATGCCAGGCCAATCACTGCAGGAACTGCCAACCACTGACCGATCTTCGCTTCAAAGTGAGTGCCGGTCAGGAAGAAGAACGAGAGCACGAGCATCGGGTGCCCGATCAAGAATTCTTTAAAACGCGGTCTTATTCCCAAAATGTCTTCAATTGCAGCCCTTAACTTCAGTTCCCATGTCGGGACACCAATCCCAGGTTCATTCCCGGTCCGAACGAGCCAGTAAGCGACCACCGCAAGCAAAAAAAGCAGCCCAATCGCTTGACCCCACCTTACCGGGGTTTCGAAAAGGGACCGAAAGTTACCGTGGGCAATCTGGTAGCGTTCTCTGGTTTCCAATTCAACGGTGTCCATCCATTGTGCGAAGACGATAGCGATGACAATTAAGAACGGCAGAAGCTGTGAGACTTTGACCCCAGAGAACTCACTAACTTTTAGCCAGAACTTGTGGTCAAACATCGCAGCGGATTCTACCAGCCCGCAAGCAACAGTCAAAGCCAAGCAAGTTCCGATCCCTTTTACTGTCCTTTGCCATCTCGGTCCGCTCCTCAATGTTTGTCTCATCCCAAACCAAATTGCCAAAACAGGAGCGGTGGTTGCGACACCAAATGCCACCAACTTTGCCGCCAAAATTGGCTGAAGCAACCAAAGTGCGACTCCAATCACGAGTCCAATAACTGTCAATCCAAATTGCTGCGAAGTTGAGAGCGGAACGAACAAACAAATGAAGGCGACACCTGTAGTCACAGCGCCCAAGCAAATCAAGCACCAAAGCCAAATCGGAAGGGTAGAGGAGGGCATAGGAGGAGGTGTTCCGATTGCGAAACCTTTTTGGGTCAATTCACGATTCAGGGTTGACAGGTAATTCTTAGTGACAGTGAGCAGGTCTCCTTTGATGTGCAAAGGGATGCGAACGTAGCAAAGCCTGATGTTTCGTTCCCTGACCGAACGAACGAAGCGGTCAATAAGTTCAGGTTGCGAGAAGTTCACTAATTCCCTTACGCTTACGCTGTGAACCCTGATGACTTTTTCTGGGAGCATCGCGGCCAACGACTTGTCGCCCTTTTGGGACACAAGTTCAAGGATGCCTACTTGACAATCAATCTGCTTGAACGCCTCCGCCACCATCGGCAACATCGTTCTGTATCCAAAAACCTCTTCGCCTTCAAACACGACGGCAAACGCTTTGACATCTTTGACCTCATCAACCCAAAACCGCAATCCATTTTCTGTCAAGCCCATTGGGTTGGGCAAGCGGGCGACGATTTCCAAACCGACTTTGAGAGCGGTTTCCGAGAGTTCTCTGTCCAAACCGACAAAAACTGGGGCAATGAGAAAATTGGGAGAAGGGAGTGGCAAACCCCATTCCCCTAACAACTTTCGGGGTTCGGGCAGCTGAATGCCAAACTGGCGCTCGAGCGAGTTGCGAACCCTTAACAGAACCTTCGGGTCTGAAGCGACAAGGCTTCTACCCTTAACTTGCACCTTGCCCATCTGAACCCAATCCGTTAACAGTTCAGCAGATACGGCAACACCGCTTGCGCCGGATTGCTTCAATTCTGTAAGGATTTCAGTCATCGGTTTGCCGGTCAGGGCTTGTAAAGTTCGGACTTCGTCCCCGTCCACGACCAAAGCGACTGTTCGGTATCGGTGTTCTATTCGCCATCTCAATCCAGCGGCGAAAATCGCTGCGGTAACCCCTATTGCCCAAAGAACCCAAAAACCTTTGTGCATCTTCCAACTCCTCCTTGCCCAAACGAAAGAGACGATGTTAGAATTATCCTGCCCAGCTCGTCCGCTGGGTGAAAATTTGTCACGCCCATTTTGGCTCAAACAGGGTGTGGTTATAAATTCAGGAAAGCCCTTTGTCTCAACATCCCGCAAAACGAGTTCGGTTTTGCGGAGGTGTTGGTGGATGGGGGAGCAAGAGAAACAAGCGATGCACCAAACCGCTGGAATGGAAACTGCGGGTCAAACCGAGCAGCGATTTGTCACTCCGGATGTCCCACAAGCCATCCTTTTCAGCATCAGCATCTTATCGGATTTGGCGTGGCAGAAAATGGGGTTGCACATCAACCCAATCACAAAGCAAATTGAACCTGACATGAAACAGGCTCGACTCGCCATCGACACAATTGCTTTATTGGTTGAAATGGTTCGTGAGTGGGTGGACGAGCGACAATACGATTCATTGAGGACCCTCTTAGCGAACTTGAGGTTGAATTTCGCTGAGCAAGCGCGAAAACAACAAAGTCAGTCGTAACGGAAGCGGGCAACGAGAGCTTTTGCGATGCTATACTTAAGGGCGTAAACGCAACTGAAGGCGGTGAAAGGGATGGAGTTGAACATGGAACTTTTGCAGGAATTAGTCAACCTTGTCAAGCAGTCACAAATCAGCGAGTTGACTGTCAGGGTTGGAGATTGGCGCGTTACCATTCGCAAAAACCTGCAAACCGGTGTCGCCCTTGCCGCTGCGCCATATACTCGTTCTGAAGGGCAAGCGACTTTAGCCGGCGAGAAGAAGCAAGAAGCCAGCCCATATGTCCCGGTTGTTTCCAACTGGGTTGGAATTGTTCGTAGGACCAAAAATGGCAAGCCTTTGGTGCAAGTGGGCGACAACATTAAACGGGGTCAAACACTCTGTTGGGTTGACGCTTTAGGGGTTCACAACGAAGTTCGCGCTCCCGTCGCAGGGAAGGTCGTCGAAATTTTCGTTGAAGACGGTCAAACCGTTGAGTTCGGACAGCAGTTGATGTTGCTGGAAGTTGCAGGGGGAGAGGGAGGATGAGGCGAGGACAAACTTTAGCGATGCTGTTGGTAGTCGTATTGATAATCGCTATAATCGCTGCGTTCCTATACATCGGTCAGCAAACACAAACGACCCGTCAAAGCGGTCAACAGGCTCAAACCACTTATGGTGCTGCATTGCAACGGGCGAAAGAGGTTGAATGCATGAACAATTTGCATCAAGTTCGTCAAGCAATCCAAATGTTCGTCGCAGAGCAAGGGGCAAACCCACCAAATTTGCAATCGGTTCGATTCCCTGCGGGTATCCAAACTGCTTGCCCTATCGCGAAAGTGCCCTATACTTACGACCCGGCCACCGGCACCGTCAAGTGCCCACAACACCCGCAATTCTAATTCGGTGCTCTTTACGACTTTTGACGCCTGTGAGGTTGGGTTCTTATCCGACCGATTCGTCGTGACCCATAATTTTAACGCTGCAGGAGCAGCGCCTTCCAAACGGACACAAACACCATCTTTTTGTCGAAGCACTGGCGGCATGAAAGGCTTAACGCCAAAAACTTCTTCCCAAAAACGCTCGCTGAAAAAGCAACCGGAACGGTAACGAAGGAAAACCAAAAGAATTTCAGGGTGGAGAGTGAGGGAGATGATTCAGAAGGTCTTGATTGCGAACCGGGGCGAAATTGCAGTGCGCATAATTCGGGCTTGTAAGGAGTTGGGAGTTAAAACTGTTGCCGTTTACTCTGAAGCCGATAAAAATTGCCTGCATGTAAAACTTGCCGACGAAGCAGTTTGCATTGGGCCAGCACCGTCAAAGGACAGTTATTTGAACATCCCGAATCTGATCAGTGCGGCGCTATTGAAAGGTTGTGATGCCATTCATCCCGGATATGGCTTTTTGGCTGAAGATGCAACTTTCGCCGAAATTTGCGCTCGCTACCGAATTAAGTTCATTGGACCGCCCCCTCACGCGATTGAACTGATGGGCGATAAAGTTAAGGCAAGGCAGTTGGCGAAACAAGTGGGTGTGCCTGTTATCCCGGGGCGAGACCACATTGAGACGGAACGGGAAGCACTTGAAGCAGCCAGGGAATTAGGCTTCCCCGTGCTCATCAAGGCTGCCGCGGGTGGAGGAGGCAAGGGGATTCGCATCGTTCACAACGAACGGGAGTTGTTGCAAAACTTGCCTGTCGCCCGTTCTGAGGCGGAAGCGGCGTTTGGCAATGGAGCACTTTACATTGAAAAGTTCCTTGAAGAGCCTCGCCACATTGAAATCCAAATTCTCGCCGACGAACACGGTAACATAGTTCACTTGGGCGAAAGAGAGTGCACGATTCAAACGGTTCGGCATCAGAAGTTGCTGGAGGAAGCACCTTCACCT
>JANZZQ010000041.1 GCA_026419315.1 Armatimonadota bacterium
GAAGAAGTTTTGCAGGGTGATGGTTGCGATGGTTTGCATCTCCTGCTTGATTGGGATTCCTTCTTTCGCTTCAACGGCTTGGTGTAGCCCGTCGCTCCATCGCCGTCCCCACTGCAACCGACCAGTGAATTCGTCAACGATGATCACTTCGCCATCCTTGACAACATAGTGGACATCTCGCTTGAACAATTGATGGGCTTTGAGGGCGTTCATGATTGCGTGGTAGATGGCGAAGTTTTCGGGAGCGGAGAGGTTGCTCAAGCCCCAAAGCTGCTCAACCCTCCTAACACCTTCGTCGGTCAAAGCGACGGTTCTGTGTTTCTCCTCAACGGTGAAATCAACATCCTTGCGCAATTGCCTCACAATTCGGTCAGCCTTTTCAATTATGTCTGTTGGCTTCTCAACCATGCCGCCGATGATGTGGGGAGTTCTCGCTTCGTCAATCAAGATGCTGTCAACTTCGTCAACGATGGCGTAGAACATCTCCCGCAAAACAACTTCGTCAAGGCTGTGGGCGAGGTTGTCACGAAGGTAATCAAAGCCGAGCTCGCTGTTAGTCACATAAGTGACATCGCAGGCATACATGCGCTTTCGCTCCGCCGATTCCATGAAGTGCTGGATGTAGCCTACGGTTAATCCGAGATACTCGTAGATTGGTCCCATCCACTCGGCGTCGCGCTTTGCAAGGTAATCGTTGACGGTCACCACATGGACGCCGCGCCCGGTCAGCGCGTTCAAGTAGACTGGCAAAGTTGCCACCAAAGTTTTGCCTTCGCCGGTTTTCATCTCTGCGATTTTACCTTCGTGCAAAACGATTCCGCCCATCAACTGGACATCAAAGTGACGCATCTTGACAGTTCTCTTGCCAGCCTCTCTGACCATGGCAAAAGCTAAAGGCAGGATGCTATTGAGGAATTCCTGTTCCTTTCGCTTGACAGCCAGGTCAAGTTTTGCGACTTCTTCTTCAAGCCTGAACCGCTCTTCGGGTTCCTTGCACGCCTTGTATTCCCTTAACTTCGCTTCGTATTCGGCTCGGATTTCCGCCGTGTAGGCTTGAAGCTGCTGGCGGAACTCTTCTGTTTTGCGCGGGAAGTCTTCATCGCTCCATCTGCTCACTTCGGGTTCCAAAGCGTTGATAGCTTGGATGCGACGCCAAAGTTTTCGGATCTGCCATTCGTTCGGGTCGAACCACTTAAGTATCGGTCGCAAAACTTTGGATGCAAATTCCCACCAGTCCATGTCTTTGAAGTCAAGCACGGCTTCTCACCTTCGCATTCGCAAAAGTTTGAAACTGCGGCGAAATCGGCTAAAGCGATTGTAGCGCACTTGGAGGCTGAATGAACGCATTTGAGGTTTGACCGGAAAGCAAGAGTCCCAAGTCATCAACCCAGCTCACGCTGGGGACCTGACCGGTTGAATTCTCCGCTGTGGTCTTCACTCCGTTGATACACTTTGGTCAGCCTGCTGGTTCACTGGGACGATTTTGACGAACCATCGGTCAACATCGCCCATCAAGTTGCGGATGCGGTTTGCTTCCCTCCATTGACCGCTGCGTTCCAACTCGTCCGCGTAAGCGCTCAGTAACTCATGGATGTTCCTGATGTCGTTGTCATCAACGGGCAAGATGCTGACCTTTGCGCTTTTCGCCAACCTTCTCCGGAGTGCATTCTCGTCAAACCCAAAATCAGGTGACAACTTGACATAGATGACGCCTCCTGTCATACCGGCGCAAATCCAAGGTCCGGGATCGCCCAAAACAACGGCTCTACCGGCAGTCATGTATTCAAAGGCAAATCCTTTCAAGTGGGCTTTCGCCGCGATGTTGATTAGACCTTGACTGTCGTCAATCGGTTCGGTAATTTCGCCACCGAAAACGACATCGGCTCCTGAAAGGCGGATGCAAGCGCGGCTGTCGGCGAAACCTTGCACGACGAAGAACCCTTTCTGTGCCCCATAAGCGAAACTTTTGCCGACGCTTCCGTCCAACCGCTTGCCCTCATGGTTTGTGCCTTTCAAGACGATGATGCTGCCACCGCAGGCACTTTTGCCGACACCGTCTTGAGCCCCACCTTCAACCCGAATGGTTATTTGGGGTATGTTAAAGGCGCCCAACCCGTTGCCTGCGATAGTGTGGCTCAAATTGAGTTTCACTCGCTCCAACTTCCTAAGTTTTGGCGGTCTCAACTCCATTGAGTCTTTCGGGGCAGGCAAATTGATTTGCTCCCGGGCAATGATACCAGCAAGGTGAGTTCCGATAGCCCTGTCTGATGCCCCGAGCCTGCTGTCCTCGTAAACGATCCGCTTCCCGTCACGCTCAACCTCGTCCAAAATAACCTGAGTGATGAGTTTGGTTGTGTAGCCCAAAGGTCTGTAAACTTTTCGCACGGGCTCGGCTACACCCTCTTCAACAACGACGGGCATCACCAAATCTGTCAAGTCAACCAAGTCGTGCCCGCGGGTTTGGACGAGCAAATCGCTCCTTCCAACCAAATCTTGAAGCCTGTCAGCACCGAGCATTCCAGTGAGGCGTTTGAGTTCTTCCCCCATACCGCCAAAAAAGTTGACCAGCGCTTCAACGGCTCGTTCAAAGTTTCTGGGCTCAAAGCGCTTAACCCCGTGCCTCATCGCTTCTTCCCGGCTCTCAATTTGAGTTGCTATTCCAACATGGCAAGTGTCAAGGTGGCAACCGCGACAGATAGTGCAGCCAATAGCCACCATCGCCAAAGTCCCAAACCCAACCCGGTTAGCACCAAGCAAAACGCACTTGAGGACATCGTAAGCGGTCCTCATCCCACCATCAGCCCAAAGTTCAACTTTTTCCCGTATTCCTGCTTGCAGAAGGGCACGGTGGGCTTCTTTAATGCCAATTTCAGCGGGCAAACCGACATGCTTGATGGCATGAACCCTCGCTGCGCCGGTTCCGCCATCAAAGCCAGACAAGTTGATAACATCGGCACCTGCCTTCGCTATGCCAACTGCGATCACACCGATGTTAGCAACGATGGGAACCTTCACGATTACCCTCGCCTTCGGGTTAATGGTTTTCAGTTCGCTGATGAGTTGAGCGAGGTCTTCAATGCTGTAGAGGTCGTGATTGTTGTTGGGCGAAATCAAATCAACGCCCGGGACTGCGTAGCGGACGGAAGCGACTTTCGGTGTCACCTTGCGGCCGGGCAAATGACCGCCTTCGCCCGGTTTTGCACCTTGCCCGATTTTGATTTCCAGCCAATAAGACGAGTTGCAGTAATAAGCGTTCACGCCAAACCGACCCGAAGCGATTTGTTGACCGCGATTGAAAGGATAGCGACCAATCAAGTCCTTCAGTTCTCCACCTTCACCCGTCAAAGCCAGCATGTTGAGCCGATAGGCTGCCTCGGCGTAGGCGCGATAGGCAACTTCGTTTTGTGAGCCGAAGGACATGGAAGCAATGACAAAAGGCAAATCATGCCACCCTATACCGATGTCAACTTTGTCGGGAGCAATCCATTTTGCCCTGTCCGCCAAAAATTGAACATCAAGCAAATGGCGCAAAGCGACAGGATGCTCTTGCTCTATCGCCTTCACTCGCTCCTCATACTCACGGTAATCGCTTTCGCCGTTCGCTGCCCTCCTCGCCGCTTTCCAGACATTTGGGTAAAAGCGAAAGTCACGGCGAAGATAAGAGTGAGAGGTGCGACGCGCAAGGTGCGATGTTGAAGAATCGTTATCGGCTGGCCACAAAATTTTGTGGCGGCGCCGCACTTCCCTGTCCCACCTGTCAAGGTCAAAAGCGGCTTCCTCGCTACCGTAAAAGTTTTTGCATTCGGTCAACTCAACGATTTCAGGGGCAACCCCGATAGATGCGAAATTTCTGCCATAGCCCCTCAATTCATGGGTTCCCATCGTCGCTATGACCTTCTCTAAACCCTTGCTCAAACCGACAACCACATTTGACAACCTTTTCGCCCGCTCTAACTGGTCAGCGACATTGCAATCGGGTTTTTCGCCTGACAAAGCCACATCAAAGAGCAGGTAAGGCACGATGGCATCCGCACCCAAACTGAAAGCGAAAATCAAATCGTGTAAGTTTCTCAATGCACCAGACCGCAAAATGATACTGCAACGCCTTCTCAAGTTCCGCAAACTCTTTGGCAAACCTCCATTTTCGCCGTCCTCCCCATGCCCCAAATCCCATGTTTCCCGTAACTTTTTGTCAATAGCCGCGACCGCAATGTGAGGGTCAAGGAGCAAAGTTTCGGGTTGAAAAGCGTCGCTGTCGTCCAAGAGCAAAACGAGGGCACCATCTTGCACCGCCTGCTTTGCCGTTTCAGTCAACTCCCGCAACGCTTCCCGAGCCGTTTTGCTGCAGTGATATGCGAGCGATATTCGTTTGACAGCGTTTTCTCGTCCCCCGTTCTGGAACCCTTGCCTCACCCATTTCACCAGAACTTCTTCCAAAGTTTCAGTGTGAGCGTCCTTCGCAGCCTTTTCCGAAAGCTCGCGAGAAAGCAGCCCCGCTTGTTCAAGGTAAGTTGCATCAACCAAAATTGGCGTCTCCAATTCTAAGATTTGCCCCAGCAGTTCCGTTACGGTTCTCTTCTTTTCTCCGTAACTGTTGCCCGTTCCCCATCCCCCGTCCTTTGCTCCATCCAATGGCGGTCTTGGCCCCAAAACCGTTTGGGTGTTGAAATGCTCAATTTCTCGCTCCCTGTCCATTGACGGGTTGGTCACGACAGCGACGATTTCCTTGTAGTAATCGGCGAGGTTGTGACCTTCAGGTGACAGGACAGCCAGTGGACCGTCATAGCCGAGTGAACCAATTGGCTCGCTACCCGAAGAAGAAAGCGCTTCAATGTAACGGACCTCTTCTTCGCCCCAACCGAATGCACCCATCACCGCAGCCTTGATTTGGCGGTTTTCGGTGAGACCCTCGTGGGAAGTCAGTAAAGGACAAGGGACAAGGGATGCTGAAGTTGACGGGCTGTCCTCCTTAATGCCGAAACCGTCGCTCCCGTGATCGTTGATGGCTCCGCTTTCAGGCAAGTAGAAAGCGACGCCGCCCTTGAAGCCACCGCTTGTGCGAGTCTGGGTTGGCGCGGCGATTAGAGCGAACTGTTTCGCCTCCTCCTCAACAGCAAAGCGTTCCCGCCACTTGTGGTAAATACGCCACTGCAATTCACGATACGGGATAACTTCAACGGAGCCGTCGTCGCGCAGCTTGATAGCGATTTTCTCACCCGGTGCGAGAGGTTTCGGGTCGCTGATAAGGGTTTCAAAGGGCAGAACCCCGCGCTCACTGGTGAACACGAACTCCTTCTCCGTCTCAGCGAACCAAAGGGGTCGCAAACCCAACGCATCAACGCTGAAAACGCATTCGTCAGCATAACGCGAAACGATAGCTGCCGGCCCTTGAGCAAACGGACCGAAAGCAGCACGGTAGTAGCGATACATCGCCCTTAACTCTTCCGGCAGCCATTTCAGCTCTTCCAAAACCGGCGGAAACACAATTTCCATCGCCTCAGCGAGGGTGAAGCCGTAATCAACGATGAGGGTATGCAAAATTCTGTCAAGGTCTTGGGAGTCGGAACCGTTTTGGGGCAACTGGACGCCCAACATTCTCCCTTCCCGACGCAACTTTTCGACCGTGTTGATTTCCCCGTTGTGACTGAGCAAAGAGAAAGGTTGGGCACGCTCAAAAGTTGACCAAGTGTTGGTTGAATAGCGGCAATGACCGATCGTCACCCTGCTGGTGCAATCGGGGTCGGAAAGCTCAGGGAAATAGTGGGCGATGCTTGAAGGGCTTCCGTAAAGCTTGTAAACAACGACGTAGCGGCTTACAGACAGCGGGTAAAGGGGAGTTTCTCGTTCAACCAGCAACTGCAACCGGAACAACTTTTGGTCCATCACATAGTCAGGGGCAGGTTGTTCAAAGACACCAGCAATTTGCCAAAATTCGGGTTCAACCCTTTGGGCATTTTTGCCCAAGACATCGCTCCTTGTCTTTCCCCGCCGCTCCAAAAGTATGCGTGTTCCGAAATCAGCAAACAAAAGCCTCAACCGGTGAAGCAATTCAAAGGAACGCCCCACCTCGCTTTTCGGCAGGAAAAAGTGGGCTACGAAAAACCGTTGACTTTCGGCCCAAGTAGGGCTCAAGTTAGCCTCAATGAGATACTTCGCCCAAAGATGACGCGGTATGTCAATCATTACGCCACAGCCGTCGCCTTCGCCGTCAACGACACCTGACCTGTGCCCCATCTTCTCAAGGGCTTGCAAGGTCCGCTTTATGTTCCCGTGCGAAGCCTCTCCCTTCCGGATATTGCAAATCAGCGCACAACTTTCGGGCTCTTCAAAAGACAAGGGCAACGGACCCAAAGTATGTTCCATCGGTTGCTTTCCCCTCCTCAAGAGCTTTTGACTCTTTCGCCGGACAGGTTTGTGTCTTCAAAGTTTAACACACCAGCGGGTTCAAGCAATTGAAGCGCAGTTGCGGAAAAGTTTGAGCAGTTGTTGCGGTTCAGTGCCAAACTGCGAGCAACCGCCCAAAGCCAGCGACAATCACCAGTTCATCGGGTAGACATAGAAGTTGGGGACGAGGCAGCCAACGAGCGTCCACAAGCCTCCATGCAGAAAATCACCCAAAATTAAGCCCACGAAGAAAGGTATCAGTGAACGGTATACCCTTGCGCCAAAATACCTCAGCACGAAGGACTTGATAGTCCAAGCAATCATAAAGGGCAGCCACGTCTTGTTCATCGTCTCGGTGTTGGCAATGGCGTAGCCGAAGGGGTGAAAAGGCAAGGAAAGCAAATGAGCCCTCAAGGCTGTCAAGCCAACAGTGAAGGCGAAGCCGAAGCCGATAGCGGCGATTTCCCTCCAGTCGGGATTGATCGGTTGCCTCAAGTAACCCTCAAGTTGGTTGAAAGGTTGACGACCCATGTAAACCCTCCAAGCGTCCGCTTTAGCAGCTGCCCCAAGTTGATACAGGATTTTGACAACACTAACGAAAGCGAAGGGAGCAGCGAGAACGGAACCGACCACCAAAGCCCAATGCAGTTTTCGAATCGGCAAACCAACGGAATGGGCAAATTTGATTGCGTCGAGTTGGTGGGGCATCGGAAGACAACGAAGGTCGAAAGTCGTGATGTTTCTCAGAAAAGCCATGACTGTCAACTCTTTTGGCTTAAGGGCAGCCGTCCCCAAAGTCGTCGTGACGATCGTATTGGGGTCAACTTGCGGGCCGAAGAGCCAAGCGTTGCCAATTTCAGCCCGAAGCCGAGTTGCCGCTGCCATGTAAAGGAGCGACAAACTAAGCAAAGCAAAAGCAGTCACAAATCTCATTCCACCCAAAATTGCGAAAGCGAGCAAAAAACCAAAACCTAAAAGAAAACACAAAAGTGCAAGACGGGGACGGATTGCCCCTTGTTCCGATTGGTTTCCGACCAGTTCAGCCCAAAGTTGCTTGCGACCATACCAAAGGCTCAAAAGGGCAATCGCAATGAAAGCGCCTGCACCTTGATGTTCGGTGTATGGCATGACATTGAACCCGCCCCGCCCTATAGCATCCCAACCCAATGCAGCGGTCAAAACTCGTTCAATCTTGACGATGAGGAAAAACAGCCAACAACTCAGCGTCACCTCTGTGTTGAGCAGATAAGCGATGCCGATGATGAAAGGGTAAAGCGAGACGGGGGTCCAACCAATGGCGTTCCAAGGTCGGTCAGTGATGACATTTGCCAGGTTCAAAACTTCACCCCGAACATCAAGCAAAGGCAATGCGGGTATGTTTCGGCTTATCGTGTTCCACGTGCCAATCCCGGCAGCGATAACGAACCCCAGCCAAAAGCCTCCAGACCGCCACAACGGCGATTGGGGTTGAGTGACCAAAAGCGGAACTTGAGCGGTCGGAAAGGAAAGTCTTTCGCGCTCAATCCATTGTCGCCATAGCAACATCACAAGGTAAAGAGTTGTCAACATCACGGCAATTAGGAAAACGCTCCAGACAACCGCCGGGACAAGCCAAGCACCCCAAGGGACCCGGTCGCTACCAGTGTAAAAGGCGATGACGGCAGCCCTGTCTTGCGGGGTGAACCACCAAGGTATGTGGGGCAAAATCAACTCGCGCCAATTGTTTTCCGGCGAAGCATAGTAAATCGGGGCAGTCAGAGCAGGGACAAGAAAGTGAACTCCTCCCGACGAAGCAATTCCCGTCGTCGCAGCAGCGATCGCGTAGACTGTCAGCAACTCGCCTTGAGAGAAGGCAAGGGAAGGCAAAAGGCGCGCAACAATACCGTTGACAGCGGTGAGAACCATCAACGAGAAAAAAGCAGCAACTGGCAACGCAGTGTTTGCGAGGGCTGTGTGCCCCATCGTTCCGCCCAACCGAAATTCAGCGTGGTGAATCCACCAAATTAGGACTGGCACAAGCAAAAGCCCCGTAACGACAGCACGAATTGTAACTCGTTCCTGCCTTTCCGTCGCCAACACGAGTTTCTCTACCGTTTCCATGCTTCATCCCTGCCCGCAACTTCGACTTCGTCTCAAAGTTAGAGTTCACGATAGCGCAAGGGGAGCATCTTGTCAACAT
This sequence comes from Armatimonadota bacterium, assembly GCA_026419315.1. Taxonomy (GTDB): domain Bacteria; phylum Armatimonadota; class Fervidibacteria; order Fervidibacterales; family Fervidibacteraceae; genus Fervidibacter. Next base: position 8,564 of record JANZZQ010000041.1, read on the forward strand.
GCTGCTCAGTGCATGATACACTTGCAACCTAAAGTCAGCACTAACCTGACCTAACCTATAGGGGCAAATTTTGCTGCCTTTTGCCGGCTAAAAAGGAAAAAGAAGGGGGCACCGACTCAGGTGCCCCCCTTTAAACCTTTGGAGGAACTTTCACTCTTACCTGTCAATGAAAGCGGAAGCCTTCAACCGTTGGAGGTCCGACTGCAAGATAGCGCGAATTTGCTGGCGCGACATTCGGCTGAGCAAGGACTCGGGGGCGATTCGGGGAACCCCTATGGCGTCAAGTTCAAGATTGGCGATGTTGATCAGGTGGCGAGTGTAGGGTGGGTTGTGAATGCCGAAACTACCATCACGAAGGACGAAGTAGTAGATGTGACGAGCCCGCTTAACTTGAATCGGGATGCGCCCTTGAATTGTTCGTGATAGGGTCTGCTTTTCTGCAGGAACGAGAGCCCAATAGTTCCACAAATCCGGGTCATTGTCTGGTTGACCGTCGCCGTTGAAGTCCTGTCGGCGCGCCCAGTTCTCCATCCGAACCCTCAAAGCGAGCAGGTCAAGTTCAATTTTGGAGCGCAACGCCTGGGCTCGGTAGGCATCAGCAGGGGTGTGGCAGGGAGCACAACTGACATCGTAACTGACGGTCATTATGTGGCGACCGTTAGGCATGTGGCAGTGAGTGCATTGTCCTGGTG
>JANZZQ010000003.1:0-14788 GCA_026419315.1 Armatimonadota bacterium
CTTTTGAACCCAGCCAGTGACATCGCAGAGCGAAACTGGGTTGGAGACAACCAAATCCGGTTCGGAAATGCGCCATCCAAGCCAGACACGAGCCTGCTTTTCAGCGACGAGCGCAAATTCGGTATCGCAATAGCGACATCTTCTGTGGCAACCCGTCATGCGAACGAAAACGGTTGGTGTCCCGACCCAAATCCCTTCACCTTGCAAACTCAGAAAAACTTCGCTCAAGTTGCCTTTGATTGCTACCTTCAACTTCTCCCCTCGGGTTTCCGCTTGCTGAGTCACCATGTTTTCACCTCAGACAGCAAAAAATTTTGCTGCGTTCCTTGCCCGAAAGGTTGCCGAAGCCCAGTTGTTCGTGCTGCAAATGGGTTTGCCGATGTAGCGGGCACTGCCCAGAATTCCCTCAGCTCACAGCGCTTTCACAAACTCGCCGGTGCTAAAGGGCGCATCGGGCTGGACCAGCGACTCAAAACGCCGATGGGCTTCTTTGAACTCATCAAGAACCTTTTTTGGCTTGACAAATTTTCAATCGCAAATCATTGGCTCAAAAGTCACACCTTCCCGTGTCGCTTGTAAGTGCTCCGATCAACCCGTTTTAATTTCGCCACGACGACCGCTCCAGTTAACTCGTCCTTTCGGTAATCCAAACCGAGCGCTACATGCTTCCGATGAGTTGTCGTCTTTCTTCGCTTTCAACCTTCGTCCACGAACAGCCTCGCCTTCGCCGCAAAATCCTCGTTATCGGCAACGCAAATCCCGCCACTGTCGGTTGCGATGTGTTCGCTTCTTCGCAGGCTGAAACAACTGATGTCGCCAATCGTCCGGAAAAACTTTTCCTTTGTGTTCGGCGGGGTAGGCTGAGAGCAAGCTTCAACAAGTGTCAATCCTCGTCGCTTTACAATGCCGACAAAGGCGTCCGTGTCGCACAGGTTCCCCACCAGGTGCAAGAGTCCGAATTGCTCTCTTTTTCGTCAAGAACAACTTCTTAGCACCTACGGGGTCAATGTTTCCCCTCTCACAGTCAACTTCGGCGAAAACAGGGTTTTATCCCTTCCTTGACAATTGGTGCGGCTGGCGATGTTGGCGATTAAAGCGGCGATGACTTCATCTCCCGGGGCAAGTTGCGTTGCGCCGACAGCAAGTTGAACTGTGGCAATCCCATGAAGTGTGAGCAATTTCAAAGCGAAAGCCATGCCTCTTCACAAAGGTCTGTTCAAGGCTTCAACTTTTTACTGACACAACAAAAGGGTCAAGCGCTCTCTGGAGTCTTCCTTCAACCCGTCTTCACATACCTTGCGCCTTTACAGGAACGGAGTTTTTCGGATAAGTTCGCCGCCGCAAATCACCAACTTTCCCCCGTTTCTTTCTCCCTCTCATCCCGCTCCATCGCTTTCGTCGCATAACTGCGAGGTGTCGTTGGTGGAAGTTTTTGCACCGGCTAAAAGCCGAGAGCAAATTCCGTCCAAAAATTCGTGCTTTGTGAGAATCCGTGCTGTGGGCTAAAGCCCGTAGTCGCTGGCGAATTTTTTGAACGCTGAGTTCGGTTGGCACAATTCGTTTTCTACGCTGAGCAGTTTCGGCGCTCGTTTAGTTTTCGTGACCAACCAAAGGCTGAAGCCGATGTCGTGAACGGACAAACGCCAACAGCTTTTGAGCAAAGACGGCATCGGCGGGTCGAGCGATAAGACGAGGGCGAGGTGTATTTGCTGTCGGGTTTTACTTCCCTTTGCAACGAGGCTGCCAGTTAGAGATGTCCGTTAAAGTTTCCGCCTTGCATCGGCTGAAAGCAGACGCTACATTTTTTTCTTTGAGCGCCAATAAGCCATCTATCGACTGGCAGACTTGGTAAGATGTTCCGGCTTGTCATAGGGCTTATTTCTTTTCACTGAGGGAGGTGCAACTTGTGGCGTTTCGCGACTTGCGTGAATACTTGCAAACACTTGAGCGTCGCAACGACCTTGCTCGCATCAAGGTTGAAGTTGACTGGAACTTGGAGATGACCGAGATCATTGACAGAACTGTTAAGCGCGGTGGTCCAGCACTGTTGTTCGAAAATGTCAAGGGCTATGACATTCCAGTTGCGGCCAATCTCTTTGGGACTTACGAACGGGTGAAATTAGTGCTTGGCGGTGACCCTGACGACATTGCGAAAGAAGTTGCCTCTTTGCTCAAACCCGAGATTCCCGAAACGCTTTGGGAGAAGGTCAAGGTTTTACCCAAACTCGCACAACTTGCCAACTTCCCACCGAAGCGCGTTCGGACGGGACCATGCAAAGAGATTGTCAAGAAAGGTGACCAAGTGAACCTGTTTGACTTGCCGATACCGAAATGTTGGCCAAAAGATGGCGGACGATACATCACCCTCGGTTTGAGTTTCACCCAAACACCCGACGGAAAGGGGAAAAATGTCGGGACTTACAGGCTGCAAGTTTTTGATGAACGAACTTTGGGCCTTCACGCTCAAACTCACAAAGATGGCTATCGGCATTTTCTGATGTGGGAGCGAGAGGGTAAGGACATGCCATGCGCCGTTGCGCTTGGAGGCGACCCGGTTCTGGTTTATTGCGCAACCGCACCTGTGCCCGAAGATGTTGACGAACTTTTGCTTGCGGGCTTTTTGCGCAAACAACCCGTTGAAGTTGTCCCTTGCGAAACTGTCCCACTTGAAGTTCCCGCTGATGCGGAAATCGTGATCGAAGGGTATGTCAAGGCTGGGGAACGAAGGCTCGAAGGACCGTTCGGCGACCACATGGGCGTTTACTCCTTGACCGATGAATATCCTGTTTTGCATGTCACATGCATAACCATGCGTCGTCAACCGATCTACCCCCACACTATTGTCGGCAAGTCGCTTCACGAAGACTACTGGCTCGGCAAAGCCACTGAACGGATTTTCTTGCCGATCATCCAACTCATTCTGCCGGAAGTTGTTGACATTAACTTCCCGCTTGAAGGCGTCTTTCACAACTGGGCGATTGTGTCAATCCGAAAGCGCTACCCCGGTCACGCGAAGAAGGTCATGCACGCTCTTTGGGGTTTGGGGCAAATGATGTTCACGAAAGTGCTCGTCATCGTTGATGAGGACTGCGATGTTCACAACATAAGCGAAGTCCTTTGGCGCATGTTTGGGTTCATTGACCCAAAGCGCGATGTCGTCATTGTTGAAGGTCCCGTTGACGATTTGAACTTCGCTTCTCCCCTACCCCGTTATGGCACAAAGATGGGAATTGACGCAACGAGAAAGTGGCGTGAGGAAGGTTTCCAAAGGCCTTGGCCAGATGAGGTCATGATGGACGAAAATGTCAAGCGAAAGGTCGACGAGATTTGGGAGCAGTTAGGGATTGGTTGAAAAATTCGCTTCGTTGTAACGAACTGCGTCGACCGGTCTCAGAAATGTATGGTGCGTTCGAGGAAGCCGTTCGGCGCTGCAAGAACGGTGACTTTCAAACGAGCCTACAACATTCCCTCTAAGGGGTGAAGGGCAATGCCTGTCTATGAATTTCGCTGTGACCGATGCGGTTGCGAATTTGAGGAATTGGTCAGTTGGCGTGATTTGGAAGAGGGTAAAGTTCAGTGCCCACAATGTAACAGTAAAGAAGTGCGGAGAAAATTATCGCTTTTTGCCGCTCGCTCAACGAAGAATCAAAGCAGAGGCTCGTCGTGCGGCCCAGTTGGGTGAAGGGTTTTTTGGTAAGCCCTGCGGTTCGTCGGGGCTAAGAATCGGCGACGACAGCGACTTCGAAAAGACTTACCGCAACGATGAGTCGCTAACTTGAACTGGTTATCAAGAGAATCGCAACCCAACGAACAAAAAGTCCTGGGGCAAGCCTCTGGCTTGCCCTTGATTTTTACGGTCTCACAGTTTGAGCGACTACTTGAAAACCTCCTTGAGCAAAGCGATGCTTTTAGGGACACCGGTGTGAGGGTCTTCCCTACCCTCGTATTCAAGCGAAATATAACCTCGGTAGTTAACTTGCTTCAGGATTTCAGCGACGCGACTGTAGTCGATGTCAAGGGTATACCACTCACCGCCTCCGAAGTAAGTCTTTGCGTGGACCAAAATGGCATGAGGCGCTAAGCGAGCCATGCCCTCGTAGTCCGGCTCCCATTTGACTTCACCGTTTTCGTATCGGAGCAAGTTTCCGGTGTCAAGGCAAACTTTCAACCATTCGGAGCCAATTGCATTGACAATCCTCAATGTCCCATCTGCGGTTGCGGTCAAGCCCCAGTGATTCTCCAACGCAAGAACGACCCCATACCGTTCCGCATCAAGCAAACAACTTTCGATCGCGCTGATGACCCAACCGAAGGCGTCTGCTTCCGTATAGCCTTCAATTGGAGGTTCAATTCCGCCTCGCTGCATCAATTCGTCAAAACTCGCAATTGTCTTCCAGCGTCCAGAATTCAGCCTGATCGCAGGGGCTCCCAGTTCGTGGGCGAGTTGCAAGCAATGTTTGGTGTGGGCGATGTGACGCTGGCGTTCTTCAATGTCGGGTTGAACGAAGTCTTGGTGAATTGACAAGCAGTAAATGTCAAGACCGAGAGAAAAGGCTTTTCGCTTCAGCTCCATCAAATAGGTTTTCTCTTCACTCTCCATCTGCCTGTGCAAAATTTCCACGCCAGCCAGTCCCAATTCAGCGGCGTTTTCCATCACCTTCTCAATCGGGTAACGCTCGCCACGAAAGTGCCAATAGGAGTAAGTTGACACTCCAAACCTCATGCCGGTCAATCCCCCTTCCCTCAAAGGTTTTTCCCCACAACTCGTTACCCCCTATAGCCTAACCGACCCAAAGTTTTTTCGGTTAGATGTTGGCAGCGGTAGAGGGTTTAGCCCGAACTTTCCGCTATGTAGCCCCCGTCAGCTCCCTCCAAGTTGCTATGCCTCGCCTGTCCACAGCCAAGCGAACGAGCAAACCAATTAGGACTGAAGCTCGTCCGTTTTCAACGCTGCTCAGTGGCTTTTTCCCCGTGCGGACACAGTTGAAGAAATCGCGAAGCAGTTCCAAAGTGTCGTTGACATCGTAGCCGACCCTTCTTTCAGGTTTGTCTTTGTAAAGCAATCGTCCCGAGCTGAGTTCACAGGCGCCTTGAGTTCCGAGAACCCAAAGACCGCTCCAGCCGAAACCTTGAGGAACTCCCCATGTGTGAACGAAGGTGAGCCAAAAGTTTCGCCACTCAATTACGGTTGCGTAAAAGTCCGTAACATCCCGCCTCGGTTCTTCGCGAGCGTAAATATCTCGCCGGCCGATAGCGAATGCTCGGATCGGGGTCTCTCCAAGCAATAGGTAGTAGATGTTCCAAGTGTGGCAAGCCTGTTCAACCATCCAGTCTCCTGATTCCCTTCGGTGGCTGAACCAACCGCGAAGCGGACCCCATGCATTGTCCCAAGCAGAGCGCCCCTCGATCAGTTCGCCGATTTCCCCCTTCTTGACGGCAGCCATTGCTTCTTGAAAGCGAGGGTTGGCGCACCATTGGTAGCCGATGGTGATAACGACCTTTGGGTTCTTCCGTGCCAATGAAACGATTTCGTCTGCTTCCTTGACAGAAATGCACATCGGCTTTTCGCCGTAGAAGTGTTTACCAGCCTTGATGGCGTCAACATACATCGGGTAGTGCCAATTGCAAGGCGTTGCGATCACGAGGGTGTCAATGTCTTTGCGCTCCAAAAGTTTTCGGTAGGCGAAATTGTCCCTTTCACCACCGCCACCGATTGCGTCGGGTCTCTTTCCCCGTTTCTGCTCAACAAGTTTGGCTGCGTTCTTCAGTCTTTCCGGATTGATGTCGCAAACTGCCACAACATCAACATCGGGAAGGTTGTCAAGAACCGTGTTGAGCAAATAAGTGCCTCGTCCTCCAACGCCGATGAAAGCACAACTCAGGCGTTCGCTCGGGGGCGGTTGTTGGTTTGCCGCAGCGCTCATCACCAAACTTCCCGCACTCACTTTCAAAAACTCCCGCCTTGTCATCGCCCATCACCCCTCTCACTCAAGAATTGGAATTGCTGGCGAACGGCCACATTGAATTTTCCTGTTAAGGCACCGCTTCCGCAGCGCCGAAATTTTTCGGTTGAGAAGCAGCCCTCCCCAAAACAAAATCAAACCGCCGCTACTGCTTTCAAATCGCCTTTGGAGGAATTGCACCATGGCAGCATTATAGCGCTTTGAAGTTGCAAGCGTGTAAGGGGAAGCGAAGCTTTTGCCGCATTCCTGCAGCAAACTTTTTTGTGGGAATAACTTTCGAAGGGAGGTTCTGAGGATGAGGTTAGCAGCGCAAGAAGGATTGGTGCCAGGTGCCAGTTTGGAAGAGAAACTGGAAAAACTCGCCGCTTGGGGTTACGAGGGGGTGGAGTTTTGGGGTAGCGAATGGTTGTTGCAAAACACCTCTTATGTCCGAAGTGCTGTTGAAAAGGCGGGCTTGAAAGTCAGCACGATTTGCGCTGGTTATCGTGGATCCGTCCTTGACCCTGACCCAAATGTCCGAAAGCAAGCGGTCGAGGATATCAAAGCGCGGCTGGATGCGGCGGCGGAGTTAGGTGCTGTTGGGCTTATCTTCGTCCCGATTTTCGGGGGTCCAAGAATTCCCGACCTTTCCCCTTACAAGAGCGCTGTTGAACTTGAGATGGATTTGTTGCTTGTTGTGCTTGAGGAATTAGGCCAACACGCAGAACGAGCGGGCGCTTTTCTTTTGCTTGAGCCATTGAACCGTTACGAAACCCACTTTCTCAGGCGAGTTGAACAAGCCGTTGAAATTTGCGAGAAGGTTGGCAATCCATACATCGCCATTATGGCTGACTTCTTCCACATGAACATTGAGGAAGCATCAATTCCCGATGCAATCCGTAAAGGCGGAAAGTGGCTCAAACACATTCATTTGGCTGACAGTAACAGGTTGCTACCGGGATGGGGACACACGGATTTCCGGAGCGGTTTCGCCGCTTTGAAGGAAATCGGGTTCGAAGGCTTCATGGCTTTGGAATGCGGTGTTCCCGGTGACCCCAATGAGACCCTTCCCAAATCGGCTCAATATCTCCGAGAATGCATGAGTTAATGGCGAGTATTGACAAGCAGGGATGTAACCGATAGCATTTAAAGCGGCGCTCTCAACAGCAGGGCAACGAAGGTTGAGCCGAGATTCGCTCAATTTGCTCGAGTGTTCTTTGATTTTCTCGCCGCATCAAGTTCAGACTTGGTGACAGCTTATGGTTGAAAGGCGACAAGGGAGATCAACTGCCGAAAAAGGGAACTCCAATAGTGGGCAGGAAAACGGAGATGGTAAAGGGGAAGTCCGTATCGTCAGATTTGAGAGGGGGCAAATTGAATGGAGCAAAGGAGGCAACGGACACATTGTCCCTCCTACGGGGCAACAAACGCAAATCAACCCCCGCAAGGCTTGGTATCGCTGTCAACTCGGGCGGGCTTTTTGGGCATTGGGGCGGATTCAGGAAGCGTTGGAACATTTCGAAAAGGCTTGCGAACTAATGCCCCACGAGCCTTACTACCGTCTTGAACTTGCTGAGGCATACTTGGCTCTTAATCGCTACGATGAGGCTATAGAACAGTTGGAGCAAACGATTTTGTGGGCTCCCTACGATGACTACTACTACATCCGTCTCACCGCCGCTTACTTGCAGGCAGGAAGGATAGAAGATGCGATTGCCACGATGGAGAAGGCTGTCAAGTTAAGTCCGAGAAACGCCGCTTACCACTGCCTGTTAGGATTGCTCTATCTGATGCGAGGTGATGAGGAGAGAGCCTCCTTCCATTTGAAATTCCGCTGGCAGTTGGACCAATACGACCTTAGCTTTTTGCGGCAATTTCAAAAAATGTGTGGCCACTCTTTCCGCCTACCTTTGCTTCATTGAGGGTGGGGAGTCGTTTGGGGCAGACGCCTCCGATGTCAACTTCCCTCAAAATTGACCCCAACAAAAAACTTTGAGCGAGTATGAGGTGGAAGAGAAATGAACGGAAAGCAACAATCGCTGTGGACGGTAGCGCAGCAACAGTTAGACCAAGTCGCAGAAATAATGCACCTTGACCCCAGAATCCACACCTTGCTCCGACATTGCAAGCGTGTTATGGAAGTATCAATTCCTGTCAAGATGGATGACGGCTCGCTGAATGTTTTTGTTGGCTGGAGAGTTCACCACAATTTGGCTCGTGGCCCGGCAAAGGGTGGGGTCCGATACTCGCCAACATTGACCCTTGACGAAGCTAAAGGTTTGGCGATGTTGATGACTTGGAAATGCGCCGTTGTTGACATCCCTTACGGTGGCGCCAAAGGAGGGGTTGTCTGTAACCCGTCGGAACTTTCTGACGGCGAACTGGAACGACTGACACGCCGCTACACATCGGAACTCATCTTGCTCCTCGGGCCAGAAAAGGACATTCCTGCCCCAGATTTGGGAACTGACGAAAGGATTATGGCTTGGATGATGGACACATACAGCATGAACCTTGGCTATTCGGTTCCCGGGGTGGTGACTGGCAAACCCGTCAATATCGGCGGCTCGAGGGGACGCAGGGAAGCACCCGGACGAAGTGTCGCCATCTGCGTTGAAGAAGCAGCAGCAAGGTTGGGTATCAACTTAGAAGGCGCTCGTGTGGTTTTGCAAGGGTTTGGGAAGGTTGGGAGTGTCGTCGCTTTGTTGCTCCACGCCATCGGTTGCAAAATCATCGCAATAAGCGATGTCAAAGGCGGAGTTTACAACCCGAACGGATTAGACCCTGTGAAACTTCTATCACACAAACGACAAGCAAAAACTGTCTCCGACTACAGAAATGGCGACTACATAACGAATGAAGAGCTTTTGGAGTTGCCGTGCGAAATTTTAATTCCTGCCGCAGTTGAAAGAGTTATCACTGAGCAAAATGCTGACAGGATCAAAACCAAACTTTTGGTGGAAGCTGCCAATGGTCCCGTTACCCCTGAAGCGGACGCCATTTTGAAGGACAAGGGTGTGTTTGTTGTCCCCGACATTTTGGCGAACGCCGGCGGCGTTGTTGTCAGTTATTTTGAATGGGTGCAGGATATACAGCAGTTCTTCTGGACAGAGCAGGAAGTCAACGAACGGTTGAGGCAAGTTATAAAGCGAGCATTCAGTGAAGTTTGGAGCGTTATGCAAGAACGAAGCGTTGACATGAGGACTGCCGCCTACATTCTTGCCGTCAGCAGGGTCGCCGAAGCGATTAGGATGAGAGGCATCTACCCGTAAAGTGCGATGTTGCGAAGTCAAGAAGGAAAGCCTTTTTGTTGCAACGGAAAAGGCGTGGCGTAGTCAAAAGCTGTGCAATCGTTTTGGGAGAACCGAGCCCCCTCCCCGACAGCGCTCTGCCACACCTTTGAGAGTGGACGAATAGGCAGTTGCAACCGGGGCGCCTGACTTGGCTTAGAATTTTGGGCTTTGCTTCATGAAGTTGGTGAAGGCCAAAGAAGCGATGGATGAGGTCTTCGTGGGCAATTTCAGGAGGGTCGCTTTAGGCAAAATGGACGAAGCTTACCAACAACAAGCAACCGAGCTTTGCAGAAACTTGCGACTTCAAGTGGTGCGGATGGTTACCGCAAGATGGTGTTTTGTGGGAGTTCGTAACGGGTTAAGTTGTTTGCGTTAGAGTCGTTCCGCTCAACAACTTGTCTCCAAAACCGAAACAGCAAAACAACAAGGCGTTCTGGAAGTCGTTCGTGTGACCGAGGGTTTGTTTGCTGGAGGGTTGGCTTTGTTTTTATCCAGGCCAGGTAAGGAGTGGGGTTTGACCGATTGAACGAGTTTTTGTTTGGTGCAAAAGCGAGGGATTCACTGAACCCTCGCTGATGACTGATATTTCGTGCGGGCGGGGCTTGAGGCGTTGCCGCTACGAAAGGGGTGAGAGAAGTGGATGAGCGAAAGTGCATTGTGGCTGTTGGGGCGCATTCAGCTGACATGGAATTTTCCGCAGGTGCAACTTTGCTCAAACACGCCCGCAACGGTTGGGAAGTTCACATCGTCCACTTGACTTTGGGCGAAAAAGGAAACCCGAATTTGTCGCCTGACGAGTATGGTGCTCAGAAACGACGCGAATCTGAAGCGGCGGCGGAAATCCTTCAAGCAACGCCCCACTTTTTGCCCTACAAAGACGGCGAATTAACAGATAGCGACGAAATCGCTTGCGAAGTCGCAAAACTGTTCCGCAAACTTCAACCCCAGGTTGTCATCACGCACTGGCGTGATAGCATTCACAGTGACCACACAGCAACCCATTACTTGACAAAACGGGCGATTTTCATGGCTTCGAACCCGCATTTTGACCTTAACGGCTTACCGCCGGTGAGAGGGGTGAGGCTTTTCTACGCAGAGAATTGGGAAGACCACGAAAACTTTCGCCCTTTCGTTTATGTTGACATCAGCGATGTTTTTGACGATTGGGAGCGAGCGTTCAAATGCTTTGCAATTGGGCGTGGCGAAGGCGGCTTCCCATACTGGGACTGGTATCAGGCTCAAACCCGAATCCGCGGGATTGAAATCGGTGTCCAGTATGCACAAGCATTTGCCGCCGATGAATGGCGGATGAGGCAAAAGAGGGATATACTCTGAATGGCTTTGCAAGGGATTAGGGCTCGGTTTTAAACCGCGCCATCCAAGACCGATAAAGTTCTGCCCCAACAAATTTCCGATCCCCTTTAAAGCACTCATGCCGTGAGCCTTTGTGCTCAATGGACCCAAACTTTCACTGGGTGGCAGTTCAAAGTCGCACAGAGTATGAAGCGGGTGTGTTCGTTCTTCAACCAGACAAACACTTACGAAGCGAAGCATCGTGAGGCGCGGATTTATTCTGCCGGCAAGTAGCTCGCGGCGAGGAGGCAAGAGACAAGCTTTGAAACTGAGCCTTACGCAAGTTGTCGCCAAAGCGCAATGAGCGAAGGCGTCGCAGCAAAGTGAAAAGGCTCAAGTGTTTCGGGGCAACCTCTTGAGGGGTTGGCTTTGCGGGTTCAAACGCCAACAGCGCAACGACGTTGGTGCCCAAACCTTTCACTGTCTGGCAAAGCCGATATGAAGTTGCTTTGTTGGATTTGGGAAAAGTTCCGTAAAGCCCAGCGTGACCTCAAAAGTCAATGTCCAAACTGCCAACGCTCTTTTCGTCAGGTCGGGAGGCGAAATAACATTTCGAGCCTTATTGCCTCGTCGTGAAGCGAACTTTGATTCTCACAGATGGGAGTTTCAACCGATTTCGGGTGGCTGAATCGTTTCGTAGGTTTTGGTCAGGCTCCACCTGCTCCGAGGGGAAATTTTTCGCTGAATGGCTTAGGCGCTCGCTTTGTTTAGCCGTCAACCAGCGAGCTTTTGAGCAAAGGGCAAGTTCATGCCCAATGCTTTGCTACTTGTTGGCGCAAAAAATCAAGGGAGCGTCTCGTTCCTTCATCGCCCGCATAGGATTGACCATCTTCAAGGCTTATAACTCCGCTAAAACCGATGCGAGCCAACTCAGCGAAAATCGCTTCAAGTGGGACATCTCCGTCCCCCAAAACTCTATGGGAGTATTCTCCCACTTTTCGGTCTGAGACATGGACGTGCCAAACCCTGTCGGCTACCGCTTTCAAAATTGGAATTGGGTCCCGGTTCACCATCAGCGGGTTAGCGCAATCGAAGTTGATGCCAACGGGTGAACCTTTGAGTTGGTCTGCGACCTCCAAAAACACATCAGGGTCAAAGGCAAAATCGGGAAGTTCCCAAAGCCTATCCTTGTAGTGGTTTTCCAGCCCAAGTTTAACCCCGCGCGGGTGAGCGAATTCTGCAAGTCTCATCAACATCTCAACAGCCCACTTGACACCTTCCTCCCTTGACACTTCTTCATGGGCGCAACCCACAGTGACTCGGACGCCTTCAGCGCCCAAAACCCAAGCGGCCACAACTTTCGTCTTCATGTCATCAAGTTGCCGTTCCCTTTCCTCTTTATCGGGGTGGGTGAAGTCTGGGGCACAGGTTAGCATTGATAACCGCAACCGGTGTCGTTGAAGCAAGTTCACAACTTCGTCAAGTGCTCGTCGGTCGTAAGCGGGAATCATTGCATGGTGCAACTCAATGGTGTCAACGCCGAAATCTCTTGCCATCGCGAACAACTCAGCGAGAGTTGGTTTGCCGTCAGAGAGCATGGAAGCGAGCAACCTGACCGGTCCCCAGCCAATTCTCGGTTGCATCTTAGCCTCCCCCTTCCCTTTTCTCATCTTTTGGGGCAAAAAATTGCCCGTTTTTCGGTGATCACGGTATCCATCGGGACATCGTTTGGCTTAATTGGAATCCTGGGCATGATTTGACACTCAAATGCCAAAGCAACTTTCAAGGTTCGTTGCGGCAGGTTTTTGAGGAAACGGTCGTAGTAGCCCAAACCGCGCCCTAATCTGTTGCAGCACTCATCAAAAGCGAGCCCGGGCACCACAATGATATCAATCTCGTCAGGGGTCACCAACGGGCAAGACGGTTTCGGCTCCAAAATCCCGAAAGCCCCAACCTGCAAATCGATCTCCAATCGGATAATGCGCCGAAACTCCAAACGCTTCTCTTGTGTCAATGTTCTTGGCAGAGCCACCGGTAACCCTCTTTGCTGCCACCAACGAATCAACGGCACAATGTCAATCTCATCGGAAATGGGCATGTAGAACGCGGCAAGTTGAGCATCCGTTGTCAACAAAAAAGCCCGAGCCCGTTGTAAAATCAATTGAGTCGCTCGAATTCGTTCGTCAAGGGACATGTTCGCTATTCGTTCCTTGGCCAGTTGTCTAATTTGTTGCTTGTTCATTTCGGTCACCGTTTTCAGTTTGGCACGGAAGCGCTATAATTGCCGAGCACCTGCAAATCATCGGAACTTGAGGCACGGGACAAGGGACAAGTTAACGACGCTTTCAACAATGAGCAATGCTTCGGGTGGCAAACTAACTTGAACGCAAGGGGTGATGGCCGATGGCAAAATCGTTGCAAGGGCGAACCTACAGGCCGAACAAACGCAAACGCAAAAAGACCCACGGTTTCTTGGCGAGAATGGCGACAAAGGCTGGTCGCAATGTGCTCAGGAGGCGTCGGCTGAAAGGGCGATGGCGCTTGACCGTTTAGCGACTATTGTGCCGGCAGGGCGTAAAGGTTCTAACCGCTTCCCAAAGTCCGAAAGGTTGCACCGCCAAAAAGATATTGAGGCGTGCTTGCGCAAAGGTAATCGTTACCGTCACCCGTTGATGACGCTTTATGTCCGTTGGCGAGGAGGAACCGGTCGCAGGGTCGCTTTCTCGGTCGGGAGGAAAGTTGCGAAAAAGGCGACTTTGAGGAACAAAATCAAGCGCTGGCTCCGTGAAGCATACCGAACCAAAAGATGGGCAATGACAGAAGGCGTTGACTTGTTCATCATTGCACAACCCGGGTGCGTTGCGGCAAACTTTCAAGCGGTTGACGCAGCGCTAACGGAATTGCTCATCAAAGCGAAAGTTTTGCAGTTGCCAGGGGAACGCGAACGACCGCTTGAGGAGAAGGGAAGTGAATGAAGCTTCGGCAAATTGAGGTCTTTGACTTTTGGCGCGGTGTCAATGTGAAAGTTTGAGGGAGTTAGGCAAAAATCGCAAAGTGTGCACCTGCCGGTGGTTCACCAAAAAAGGACAAACTTTGACCCTTCAAACCAATGGCAAGCAGAGGTAGAGCAACTATGCTGTTGAAGTTGATAAATTGGCTGTTGGAGCAACTGCTAACAAAGTTACCAACTCGCTTATCGCTTCTGATGTTGCGGTTTTACAAGCGATTCATATCGCCGCTTTTGCCGCCGACGTGTCGGTTCACACCGACTTGCAGCGAATACGCGATGCAGGCGATAGAACGATTCGGTTTTTGGAAAGGAAGCTGGTTAGCGTTGCGGCGGTTGCTTCGTTGCCACCCATTTCATCCGGGAGGTTATGACCCCGTGCCCGAAGATTGGGGCTCAAGGAAAACCGCGAGGGCTTTGCTGCTGTTCCTTTTGGTCTTGTCACTGCCCTTTGTGGCGACGGCGAGAGATTGGACTTCCGCCACCATGGTTGATCTACTGACACCGCCAAAATCCGTTGAGCAAGCGGCCAAGGATTGGACGGAAATTCAAGGGCAGTTGCCACTCTTTCAGGAACGAGAGGATGAATCCTTCGCCCGATTGAAATTAAGGGAAGCTGTTGTCCTTGTGGTGTTAAAGCGCGAGGAGGAAGCACTGCAAGCACTTGACGAGGTTGTGAACTCATACGAGCAGCAGTTGCGGAAGAATCGGGAGAACCTGACCGACTTGCATGCCTTTAAGGAAGTTGCCTTGGCTGCTGCTTACCACAAAGCGAAGCTGATAGCGAAACGGGACGGTAAACACCACCGCAATAGTGTCAAGGCGTTAGAGCGAGTTGAATACCTTTTGCACACCGTTTCTGGACCGGGTGGCTACGGGTCGCCTGTCCAAGATGCTCCTCTTTGGGCATGGGATGAGAAGGCAGGGGAAGTTAGACGCTACGAAAGTGCCTATGAGGTCATCAGCAACGAACTTGATTCAATTTACCGGAGGGGGTTGAACTACCAACTCTTTGACGCCCTTGTAGCCCTCTTTGGACGAAACCCATCCTACAGTTACGGTTTGGCTGTTATCACGTTGGCGCTTTTGCTGAGAATCCTCATGCACCCCCTCAACCGGAAAGCGATGAAATCCATGTGGAAGATGCAAGCTTTACAGCCGTTATTGCAGGATTTGCAGCAACGCTATCGCGATGACCCCCAAAGGCTCCACGCTGAAATTTGGAAACTTTACCGTGAGCACGGTGTGAGTCC
>JANZZQ010000003.1:14797-24637 GCA_026419315.1 Armatimonadota bacterium
GTCTACCCTTATTGCTGCAACTTCCCGTGCTTTTCTGGGTTTACTACGGAGTCCTGCATTACCGTTTCCAATTCGCCAAAGCGAGTTTCCTTTGGGTTAGCAACCTTGCTCAACCGGATTACCCGTTGTTCGCCCTTTACCTTGCCACTTTCTTCGCTTCCACTTTCTTCATGAGCACTCCCACTCAAGACCCAACCCAACGCCAACAGCAACTTATGATGAACATCATGTTCGTGGTCATGTTTGCCCTCTTCTTCCACTCCTTCCCTGCCGCCTTCATCCTTTACTGGCTTTCGTTCCAAGTTTTTTACATTGGCGAGAGCCTTTTGATGAAGCGTGTTTACTATCGGGAAACGCTTCCCGTTCGGGAGGTAACAGAAACAGGCGAGGAAAAGCCGAAGAGGTCTCAAAAGCGAAGAGCAAAGACCAATTAACCAATCACCCACCGAAGCGGAAAGAGAGGGATGAGACATGCAGGTGGAAGTTACCGGCAAGACAGTAGAAGAAGCCATCCAACAAGCTTTGCGACAGTTGGGCGTCACGAGAGACCAAGTTGAAATTGAGGTTCTTGAATCTGGGACGCCCGGGATTTTCGGGATCGGTGCAGAACCCGCAAGAGTGCGGGTGACCATCAAAAATTCACCATCAACTTTCGTCAAGGGCTTGCTGAACGCTATCGTTCAGTTTGCGGGTTGGGACTTAACCGTGGAAGAGCCAATCGTTCGAGAAGGCGAAATTTACATCAACATGGAGGGAAGCGACGCTGGTTTGATTATCGGGAAACGAGGCGATACCCTCAATGCATTGCAGTTGATTGTTCAGTCGGCAGTTGCCAAGCGATTTCCCCAATCAATTCGCGTTGTGTTGGATGCCTCCAAATACCGCGAGCGTCGACGGGCGGCGATAATTCAGTTGGCTTTAAACGCTGCCGAAAAGGCGCGAAGCCAAAAGAGGTTAGTGCGACTTCGCAACTTAACGGCAGCAGAACGCCGCATAGTCCACATGACCTTGCAAAGCGACCCAACGGTTTTCACCCTGAGCGAGGGGGAAGGGGATAATCGGGTCGTTATTGTAGCACCGATGGAAATGCGCGATAAGTTGCTGCGGCGACAACGGACATCTCAAAGGACATATTCACAAAAGAGCACATCCCAAAACAAACCAGAAAACACCTCCGGGATGAAGGCATGAGCGTTAAAGTGAAAATTTGCGGGTTGACTCGATGCGAGGATGTTGAAACCGCGTGTGAGGCTGGTGCGGACTTTTGCGGTGTTGTGGTTGAAGTGCCGAAGTCGCCCAGAAGCGTAACGAGAGAGCAGGCTAAAATCTTGCTTGACAAAATGACAGTTTCGTCTGTAGTCGTAACTCGTTCAAAGTCCCTTGACGAACTCATTGAACTTGCGAACTTTCTCTCTCCCTTCGCTCTTCAATTGCACGGAAGGGAGCCGCCGGATTTAGTGGCAGGTTTAAGAAACAAAATCGCTTGCCAGATTTGGAAGGCAATACCTTTGCCTCCGACGGTAGAGCCGACAGCGCTCACAGCGCTGTGCCGAAGCCTGCTGGAACAATCTAAGAATTTTGTCAAGGCAGGTTGCAACGCACTTGTGATGGACACAGCGACAACTCAGGGCTTTGGCGGCACGGGTGTCACGGGCGCTTGGGAATTGGCAGCGGAGCTCGTTAAGCGGTTGGAGGTCCCTTGCTTCTTGGCTGGCGGCTTGACTCCTGAAAATGTGTCGGAAGCGGTGGCGATTGTCAAACCTTTCGGTGTTGATGTATCCAGCGGGGTTGAATTGTTGCCCGGAGTTAAGGACCCGGAAAAGATTCGAAACTTTTGCCGGCGAGCGAAGCATGCCCTATGACTTTGCTGATTGACGAACTTTGTTGCAGCGGCTATAATCCCTAAACGCAGGTTGAGAATGAGAGGAGGGTTAGCCGTGATTCGGGTTCAGCACATTCGCGTCGTCGAAGACCAAGCAGGAAACCCAGTTGTGCTTCTGAGCGACCCGGAAACAGGAATGGAACTACCGATTTGGATTGGCGAGGTAGAAGCTTTTGCCATTCAGAGGGAACTTGAGGGAATTCAGCTGCCCCGACCGATGACCCATGACCTGATCCGAAACATTTTAACGGAACTGGGAGTGGAGTTGGTGAGGGTTGAAATCAACGAGTTGCACGAAAACACTTACTACGCTACCTTGGTGTTGCGTTGGAACGGGCGGACCTTTTTCCTTGATGCCCGCCCATCCGATAGCATCGCTTTGGCTGTGAGGATGAAAGCGCCTGTTTATGTCTCTGAGGAGGTAGCGAAGACTGCAGGTTACTTCCCTCAACCAAGCCGGCGGGAAATTGAAAGATTCATGAGGCTTATCAAGGACGTTGAGTTGCCGGAGATGTGAGGTTTTGTAACCCTCCGCAAATTACCCTCTCTTACAGGAAAGGCCGAAAAAAAACAGACCGGACGGAGGTGCGAACTCGATGGAGGTTTTGGTTGCTGACAAGGAGAACTTTGAGAGGGAAGTTTTACAGAGCGAGATCCCTGTCATGGTTGATTTCTGGGCTCCTTGGTGTGTTCCTTGCAGGGCAATTGCGCCGATAGTGGAAAGGTTGGCGGAAAGGTATGCGGGTCGGTTGAAAGTCGCAAAGCTCAACGTTGACGAAAACCAAGAACTCGCAATCCGATACCAAGTCATGAGCATCCCAACGCTTCTGTTCTTCAAGAACGGTCAAGTGGTTGACAGGATTATTGGCGCGGTCAAGGAGCAGGAAATTGTCCAGAGGATTGAAACGCTCCTCAACCAGGGTTGAGGGAACATGCTCCCTACCCACCACCCGTTGACGGTCAAAGACCTGAATCCAATTGGAGTTGCCGCAACGCTTTTGGGTTTTGTTGGGTTTACTGTTTGCCTTTGGCTGCTGGTTTGGGTTGGAATGGACAAAGAAGGAAAGACACAGCGCCCCTTCAGGTGGCTCGCCATTGCATCGGTAATAAGTTTTGCGGTGATGCTCTGGGGATTGACAAAAGCGTGAAAAAGGAAGGTGGAAAGGAAGGTGGCGGAGCAAGCTGTAACTCGCCAGTGGTCGCCGGCTCGAGTGGCTCAAGGTTTGTTGCTCTTAACGGTGGTGGGTGTCGTGGGCGGATTGTTAATGGTCTACAGCGCCAGTTACCCACTCGCCCTCGCTCGGACCGGGAACGCTTTCTCCATAACCTCACGCCAAGCCTTATACGCCTTGCTGGGGTTCGCGTTCTTTGTGATCGCGTGGAAGGTGCCATTACAGCCTTTGAAAAGGTTGGGCTGGATGAACTTGTTTTTCGCATTAAGGTGGTCTGGCTTGGTGTTGCATTCGTTCGTGGTCTTGTTGTTGTTACTGACTCTGCTTTTCGGGAAGAAAGTCGGCGAAGCCCAACGTTGGCTACCCCTCGGCCCATTTCAAATCCAACCGTCGGAGTTCGCCAAAATCACTTTGGTTGTATGCCTTGCTTCTTTGGCTTCATTTTGGAGGGATGCGAAGTCAGCAAGACAAAAGCTGTGGCTGTGGTTTGCCCTCTTTGCCGTCTGGTCATTGACAGTTGCTTTAGTTTTGATGCAACCGCATTTAAGCGGTGGTCTGTTGCTGGCGCTCATCGGTATCGCAACGATGTTTTTCGCGAGGTTGCCTTTACCGGCTTTGTTAGCGATGCTTTTGCTTTGTGGTGGGCTCGGTTACGTCGGACAAAAATACTTCCTTCACCCATATCAGCGGGAACGGTGGCAGATCGGAAGTTGGTGGATGCGGCCTGAGGAAAAGACGGACGAGCAAAAATCCTATCAAGTTCGGCAAGCACTGCTCGGGCTTCAAGTTGGAGGTTGGTTCGGTCAAGGATTGTTTCACAGCCGGCAAAAACATCTGTTCTTGCCATCCGCTCACAACGATTTCATCTTTTCCGTCATTGGGGAAGAATTCGGCTTCGTTGGGAGTCTCTTTGTGCTGGTATTTTTTGGCATACTCGCCTATTGGGGTCTCTGGGTTACTTCCCAGTCCACTGGCGATTCTTTCGCTTCGGGGATAGCCGGTGGTGTGACGATAGGGATTTGGCTTCAAGCGATAATGCACATTGCCGTCAACGCTCACCTTTTGCCTCCAACCGGCATCCCTTTACCTTTTGTCAGTGCCGGTGGTTCTTCACTTTGCGCAACGCTCATCGGTATGGGGCTCTTGCTTAATGTCGCGACCAACCTTCAAGTTAAGTCTAAGCGACGAGGGGGAGCAAAGGATGCTGTGGGTGATGGCAGGTGGAGGGACGGGGGGACATATCTATCCAGCCCTCGCCCTCGCCGCCGCCGTCAAAACTATCCTGCCTGATGTTCAAATTTGGTTCATCGGAGCAACGCAAGGGTTAGAGCAAAAAATCATCCCAAAACACGGGTATCCGCTTTTGACGGTTTCGTCGCGACCTTTCCCCCGCAAACTCCTTTCACCAACAAGTTTCCTTTCCGGTTCGATGATGCTTTACGGAATCGTCCAAGCTCTCAAACACTTGCGAGGTTTGCGTCCGAGAGTTGTCATCGGGACTGGAGGCTACGCATCCGTTTGCGCTTTGATTGCGGGCAAAATCGTTGGGGCAAAAGTTGTGCTGTTTGAAGCCAACAGTATACCTGGGCGCACCAACAAGTTGCTCGCAAAAATCGCTGACTGGGTCGCAACGGGTTTCCCTGAAGCGGTTAACTTCTTCCCGAAGGGCAAAGCAACATACACTGGTGTCCCAACTCGTTCCGAAGTTAGGGACATGGACAGGACAACTGCCCGCAAAACTTTAGGCTTGACGGAAAGCGAACTATGCTTGCTCGTCTTCGGAGGAAGTCGCGGTGCTCAAAGGATCAACGAAGCGTTATGGGACGCACTACCCAAATTACTTTTGCGACCTTGTTTGCGGATTGTCCACATCTGCGGCTCTCAATGGGAGCAAGAGGCAAAGCGAATTCGAGAAGCCTTACCAGAAGATGTGAAGGGACGGTATCAGCCTTTTGGATACCGAGAAGATATGCCGGTCATCCTACATTCGGCAGACCTCGCTGTATCTCGGGCAGGAGCAAGTTCAATTGCGGAACTCTTAGTTGCAGGGGTTCCTTCAATCCTTGTCCCATACCCTTTTGCAGTTTACGACCACCAAAGGTTCAACGCGCTGAGCCTCGTCCGCCGCGGCGCAGCTAAAATGGTCTTGAACGCTGAATTGAGCGGGGAAAGGCTATGGCGAGAAGTTTTTGAACTCCTTGACCGCCCGGAAAATTTGCGTCGGATGAGCGAGGCGGCTTTGAGCGTAGCGAAGCCTTTCGCGGCAGAGGAAATTGTCAAACGGACCCTCTCGCTGCTTTAGAAAACCGTCAGGTCAACTGTTTCCTCAAAATAGCGAATTGTCTCGTCTCTTTGAAGCCGAAGCGTCTGTAGACCTTTTGGGCGGTCTCTTCACTTGTCCACAGAATCCAAGCGTTATGGCAACCTTTCCTTTTCATCGTCTCAAGGCATTTCGCCATCAAAACAGTCCCGATGCCACGCCCTTGCATGTCGCTGCGAACGCCGTAGGGACCAAAATGCTCACCTTCAAACTGACAGTAGCCAACAATTTCGCCGTTAAGCCAAGCGACGACAAATTGGTCGTAATCTCCTAACCCCTTCGCAATGTCGAGGAGCAAATCCCGAGCGTGGCGAACCCAATCGCCGGGCATGTGAGCTTTCAAAAACGAGAGCAGGTCTGGGACTTCGTGCGGTTGAAGGTTTCGGACTTCAATCCCTTGCCTTTTCAAGTTTCGTTCGCGTTCAAGGTAAGGGGTGTAATCAAAAAGCACGATGTTCGCATCCATGCTGATTGGTCGGGCGATAATTTCAAAACCGCGCTTTTGAAAAAAGGACAAGCCGTCAGCGTAATTGCGCTCATCAACGCCAGGCACGAAATAGTTAGGGGTGTAAGGCGAAATCAAAACTTCGCTTCGATTCGCTTCGCTGAAAAGTTGCATCGCTTTCTCAAGCAAAGATGTCCCGATGCCCTTTCGCCTCCATTCGGGGTGAACTGCAAAGGCAGTAATCCAGCCTCGTTCCGGCTCCATGCCGACTTTTTCCATGGGCACGCGCCGGATTAAACACAAGCAAAACCCAACAATTTCCCCGTCGACTTCGGCCACCAAAAGCCAATTGGGGTCAAAATTGGGATCAAGCAAAACTTTGCGGTGGAAAGTTTTTCGGTCAATTTGGTCGTAAGGCAAGGCAGTGTTCCATAAGTCCAAAAGTTTTGTTTCGTCGCTGCTGTGGTAGCCGCGAATTTCAACCACTTTCTTCACCTCATTTTCCTGCCAGCCCACCACCTGGTGGCGATTTTCCTTGGGGAAGGCGGCTATTGGGTTGGCTTCCTCAGGACGAAATACCATCTTTCGCTTTCTTCATGGGGTGGGCGATATGTGTAAGCGTCAAAAACCTTTACCCATTCCCAGCCCGCCCCTTCCGCCATCCCTTTGATTTCCTCAATTGAGTAAGCGCGCTGCCAGTGAACTTCACGAAACTTCAACCAATCCCCTCTCTCGTTCCTGACTGCGAACCACATGTCAACCCGGCACAACCGTTGGTTCTCAAAATACTGGCTGCGCCAGAAATAGTAAATCGGGGTTTTGTCCTCATCGGCATCGAGGTTGTCTTGGTCGAACAGACATTCACGCAATGCGTATTCGCTGTTGAGGTCAAAAACGAAGTAGCCACCCGAGCGAAGGAGGGGGATGGTTCGGACAAAGACTCTTGACAAACGGTTGGGGTCAGTGATGTAATTGAGGCTGTCGAAAAGGCAAATTGCAAGGTCAAACGGCGTTTCGTTGGGCAATTCCAGTTCAGAAATATCTTGCACGTAAAAACGAACCTTTCGGTTCAACCCGAGTTTTGCGGCTTTTTCTTTTGCGACTTGAACCATGCCTGAAGAGGCGTCAACGCCAACAACTTCACATCCCCTCTTCGCAAACTCCAAAGCCACTGTCCCAGTGCCGCAAGCGAGTTCAAGCACCCTCGTGAAAGTGAAAGAGGTGTCAAGCCTTTGCAACAAATCGGTAATGTAACGAACCCACATCCTGTATGGGACATCCCGCATCAACGCATCGTAGTAGCGCGGGAGTAAAGTGAACTCATCTACGGTGGGCACTTCGTCCGAAAACATTTTGCGAAATTTCACATCCGTCTCCGCCATCGGCACTCACCACTTCAATTTTGCTGCATTTGAGAGATTGCGGACTTCAATGAACATCGACTCTCCTAAGTGCCGTTCTGGGGCGGCAAAAGGAAGCCCAAACGATTGTGCCCCCACACGACCAAAAGCCTGCCCTGGAAAGTTGTGCTCTCCTCACACGGAAAGGTTTTTGGTCATTGGGCGAAAGCTTTGGCGCTCAAAATCGCCTTGAAAATTTTTCAAGGGAGTGTCAACATATTAGCGACATCGCAAAAAAGGAGTTGTGGGGCATGAGCGATGGGTTGGGTAAGCGGTTGAGGATGAGCCGCTTTTTGAACCCGGCAACCGGCAAAGGCATAATTGTGGCAATGGACCACGGACTATTTCTCGGTCCGATTTCTGGAATTGAGAACATTTCAGCGGCAGTTGAAAAAGTCATTGAAGGTCAGCCCGATGCGCTGCAGGTTACTGCTGGCGTTGCGGTGGCTATTGAAAGGTTTTTGAAAGGCAAAAATGCGCCGGGGTTCGTGTTGCGGGTTGACGCAACAAACATTTGGCGCTCTCGCCCTGAACCCAAGGAAGGTTACCATGTCACTGTCGCTTCGGTCAAAGATGCGGTTTGTTTAGGCGCGGATGCGATTGTGGCTTTCTTTTTTGTCGGTTATGAGTCCGACGCTCAAGAGGCTGAGAATTTGGAACGGCTCGCAAGTTTAGCGTCGGAAAGTCGAGTGTGGCAGATGCCACTAATAATTGAGCCGTTGGTGATAGAAAAGAGGGTTCATGCTGTTCGCGACCCTGAACGAATTAAGTTGGCAGTTCGCATCGCGAGCGAATTGGGTGCAGATGCCCTCAAAGTTGATTACACCGGCGACCGGAAAAGTTTTGCGAAGATAGTTGAAGCATCAACCGCACCGATTTTAGTTCGCGGGGGACCAAAGATGGACTCCGATGAAGCGGTGCTCCGAATGGTCAAAGAGGCGATGGATGCTGGCGCAAAAGGTTTGGTCTTCGGTCGCAACATCTGGCAACATGATAAGCCTGCCGCTATCTTGGCAGCGCTCAGGGCTGTTGTCCACGAAAACGCCACTGTTGAAGAAGGGTTGAAAAAGTTGAGAAGCGAACGAAGACGGAGGTGACTTGTGAATGGCTTGGTTGCCGTGTCTTTACCCTCTCAAGCGGCAAATAACTGTTCACACATTGCGAGTTATGGATGAAGCAATTCAACCCGATGAACAACCGATTTGGCGGTTTTGCGCCGATTGTCGTGATGACCCGCCACAACGGGGTCTGAAATACTGGCTGATGGAACTTTTGACTTTCTGGCTTTATTGGCTTTGGGATATGGCTGCTTGGGGCGAGCCGAGAATGATTCTGCTCACTGACCGGAGGCTTTTAATTGCTGTAGCCCTTGAACTGCAAGAAATCCCGTTCGCTGCCGTAGAAGACATTCGCTTCCGCCTAACCCCATTCTTCAAGCACGAAACTTGGGAGAAGGCTGGAGTGGAAGTTGGAGAAATCGTCATCACCTACGAAGGCGGAAAACGCTTCCACATGTGCGTCTACCGCCCCAAGTTAGTCATGGAAAGGTTGCAGCAAGCCCTGGAGAGCTGGAAGCAAAAGCAAAGAGCAATGCTCGTCGGAGAACAAATCAATGAGCCATCGGAAATGTGAAAAATTTTTGCCGGGCGAAGGAAGTTTTAGGGGAAAACAAAGCAAATGCAAAGGTAGGACAGGGGTTGCGCGCTGCCGCAATTTCAATGTCGGCGTTAGCTTAAAACTGCGTCCCCTTGGACCTAACCCTTTTTCCCTCTTTTTCGTGTCCCGCACTTGCTCGCTGTGCAAAAGTTTTAGCGTCGGGGTGATGTGAATGACGGGGAAAAGCGACAGGTGCGAGTTAGACCGCAGTTTCTACATCCCCGAAAACCCAAACTTTACTATCTTTGACAGCGTCCTTGCTTCTGTCCGGTTCGCCATTTCTTGCTTGGAACCGTGTGGCAGCCACTGGCGAGCGAAGAGCAGTTTCGTTGACCCTGAAGGCAACCCGCAAACTTGGCACGATTTCGGAACCCTTGAAGGACCAGGGTGGGCAGCAAACGCCGTCGGCGGCGCTTTGGAAATTTACAGGTTCGGCAAGTTCGTCGGCGACAAATCAATCATGGCAAAGGCTTTGGGCTTGCTTGAGCATGTCATCAATTGCGGTTTCCTTTGCGACGATGGCTTCATTTTGCCTTACCGAGAAACCAACACCGGTCGGTTCGTCTTCAATTTCAAGCACAACAACGATTGGTTCTGTCCCGGAAGCATTGCCCGCATCGGCTACCAAATGCTGCTTTTCGCCGACGAATTGAGCGATGACCGAACGGCGAGGTTTTTGATGGAGCGAGCCCTTTGGTGTGCAACATGGCTGGCTCAACACATCCAAAGGTTGCCAAACGGTTGGTTTCCGAGGCGAGTTACACCTGAAGGCGAACCTTACCCTTACGCCGCTGAAACCCGCTCGCCCGACCCGATTTTTGATTGCTCCGGCGACGCAATTCAAATGCTTCAACTTTGGGTTGAACTGGCAATTCGTGACCTAATCGGAACTTACGGCACTATCGCCGATGTCGTCAACGCTTTCATGACAGAAGGCAGATTTTTCGGCAGCGTCAACCATGACA
>JANZZQ010000042.1 GCA_026419315.1 Armatimonadota bacterium
GCTCAATGGTCACCGTGAACTCACTCTCCCATCAACGGCGAATATCTGTTTGCTCGGTGCTGATGGTTTGGCCGTTCAAGCCAACTTGGGGCAACGGGGAATTTGTGTCTCCGTTGGGTCAGCGTGCTCTTCTGGTTCGTTGAAACCATCCCATGTTTTACTGGCGATGGGTTTAAGCGAAATGGCGGCACTTTGTTCGGTGCGCTTTTCATGGGGCAAGTTCACTACCGAAGAGGAGATTGACTACGCTGTTGAGCAAACGAAGGAAGTCGTAACGATTTTGCGCGAAGTTACACTGCCCGAGGAAATCGGCGTTTGCGACGAAAATTGCCCGTGTTTTTACGAGGGGGTTGGGGTGAGTGAGCGGTAGGGTTGAAATCCTGATCATTGAAGCACCCACGCCTTGCGAGCAATGTCGGAAGGCAAAGGAGATTGCTAACGCTTTGGCTCAGAAGTATGAGGGTGTGAGCGTTCGGGTCATAAATGTCCTTGACCCAGAAGCCGACAAGTTCGGGGTCGTGATGACGCCAACGGTTATGGTCAACGGCGTCATAATTTCAGTTCGGAGGGCGCCTAACTCCGAGAAGTTGGAGGAGTTCGTCAAATCACAACTGGGAGGTGTCGCGCAATGAAGCGCTCGTCAATAGGGTTCATCGTCTTCTTGGTCGTTGCAGTTGGCATCATTTACGGTTTATCCAAGTTGACATCCCGCAAGGAAGGGTCGGAAACAAGTTCCACAACACCCTCGCAATTAGCAAAGGCAACGGCAACGAAAGTAACGGAACAAAGCAGCGATGTCCCTGTCCCATCGGAGAAAGGGACAATCTACGGACCAGAAGATGCAAAAGTGAAAGTTGTGGCCATACTGCCACCTTCGAGTTGTCAGATGCCTAACTTGAGGATTCTCAGGGAAATTGCTAAAGCGGAGCCGAAACGAGTTCGCATTGAAATTTACGGGATGGGTTCGCCGAAAGCACAAGAAGTTGCGAAACAATACGGTGCCACCTGCGCATCAATTTTCATCAACGGCAAAAACGAATTCACCATCAAAACTGACGGCAAAGCAAGAAGTATCGCTTTCAAGCAATCGCCGGGCGGCTATTACCAATCCACCGATTTGATTGAAGTCATTCACGAAGAGTTGCGGAAGGCATACGGCAAAGGCTTCAGCGAGGAAACCCTGAAAGAGTTGAGGGGAAAAGGAAGGGGATTTGGAGGACACGGCGGAGGGGTTTCTGAAAGCCTGTCACCGAAAGCAAAGGTAGTCGTTGAGGTCTTGACACCCTCTCAAAGAGCCCCCATCTATCCCCTTTTCTCGAGCGCGGTTGAGAGGTTGGGACAGTTGAAGGAGAAGTATGGGGACGATTTGTCCATCGTCGTCTACCCCCTGATGACGGAGGAAGGGCAGCAAAGGATGAAGGAGTTGAAACTTAACGGTCCAGCAATTGTCATCAACGGGAAAACCGTGCACGAACTTCAGGGGCAGGGAGGAAAGAAACGGACAATCATCACAGGATACAGTGGTGGCAACCCGCTCTTCTCGGCAAGCGACATAGAAGAAATCGTCAAGGCTTATATGCAACAGGCGGCGAAGAGATGACGCAAGTCCCTTTTACTTGCTAAACGGGTTGGCGGTGGGATGATGGTTTCCTTAAGCCTTCAAGGCATAGGCAAAAGTTTCGGCGGGATTCAGGCCCTTAAAAGCGTTGATTTGGAACTGAAAAGCGGGGAAATCCACGCTTTGGTCGGGGAAAACGGAGCGGGCAAGTCCACGCTGATCAAAATCGCTGGCGGGGTGTTCCCGCCTGATGAAGGTTCCATCCTAATTGATGGCATCAAAGTTCGCTTTTCAGACCCAAGGGACGCTCAACTGCATGGTATCGTTGTCATCCACCAAACCCCAAACCTCTGTCAACACCTTTCCGTTGCTGAGAACATTTTGCTTGGGCACTTGCCGACGCGATGGGGTATCGTTCAGTGGAAGCGAGCGTTTCAAATGGCTTCCGAAGTGATAGCACAACTGGGTGTTTCTTTGCCGCTCAGCGAACCTGTCGGGAATTTGCCCCCGTCACAGCAGCAACTCGTTGCACTCGCCCGCGCCTTGTCGCTGCAAGCTAAGTGGCTCATTCTGGACGAGCCAACGGCATCTCTGTCTCGCTCCGAAGTTGAACGTTTGTTTTCAATCCTTCGTCAACTCAAGGCTAAAGGCGTCGGGATTTTGTTCGTTAGCCATCGCTTGGAAGAGGTTTTAGAACTCAGTGACCGCATCACGGTCTTGAGGGACGGGGAAAAAGTCGCAACAATCCCAACCGCCGAGGCATCCCGAGAGAGGCTTATTGAGTTGATGGTCGGGAAGGCGCCTGAGGCTATTGCGAGGGAGTCTGATTTGTCGGGAATCCAAAAGACCGAAAAGGCAGAGCTTCTCCTTGAAATGCGAAATGTGTCCGTTGCTGGCTTCGTCAAAAATGTAAACTTGACAGTTCGTGAAGGAGAAATTGTCGGCCTGTTCGGCTTGGTTGGTGCGGGTAGAAGCGAGTTGGTGCAAGCAATTGTCGGGTTAAGACAGATCAGCGGTGGGCAGGTGATTTGGAAGGGCAAACGAGTTCTTTTCCGTTCGCCCCAGGACGCCCTTAGCGAAGGCATCGCTTACTTGCCCGAAGACAGGTTGCAGCAAAGTTTACTCCAGTCAAGAAGCATACGCGAGAATATCGGTTTGCCCAATCTCGGTCGGTTTAGCCGTTGGGGTGTCGTCGATGAACGAGTTGAGAGGGAGTTAGCTCAAAAGCAGGCGGAGAACCTGAAGGTCAAGATGGCCACTGTGGAGCAGCCGACGAGAGAACTTTCTGGTGGTAACCAGCAAAAAGTAGCGCTCGCAAAATGGTTGTTGGCGGACCCTAAGTTGTTGATTTTGGATGAGCCGACCCATGGAATTGATGTCGCGACAAAAGCCGAAATCCACAGGCTGATTCTTGAGTGGAAGCGGAGGGGCAAAACCATCCTCATAGTTTCGAGCGAACTTGAGGAATTGCAGCAACTTTGTGACCGAATTGTTGTGATGAGGGGGGGCGAAGTTGTCGGCGAATTTGAGCCCAATGCCCCTCAGGCTCAAATTCTGGAAGCGGCGTTCAAACAATTTGACCGAAGGGATATGGGGTTGGCAGGGAGAGGGACAGAAAGGTTGATGAGCCTGAAGCGAATCTTTTCACGCGAACTCAGTTTGCTCCTGTTCATTGCCTTGGTCACGGTTGCAGTCGGTTTGAAAAACCCCGCCTTCGTTGCCTTTGAGCATTGGGTAACTCTTGTTCAAGAAAGTGCCCCGATGCTCATCGGGGCAGTCGCAATTGCGACGGTGATTTTATCGGGCAATTTGGACTTGTCCGTTGGTTCGGTTCTTGGGGCTTGTGCTATGGCAGCAGGTCACGCAGCGAAGGCAGGTTTCCCTTTACCGCTTGTGATTTCCCTCGCTTTGGGTTTAGGTGCTGCCATAGGGATTGTCAATGGCTGGCTTGTCACGAGGCTTGCAATCCCTTCAATCATAGTCACTTTGGGGATGATGGGCATCGTTCGCGGGACGATGATCGTCCTGACAAAAGGTTACTGGGTCATTGGGTTGCCAGAAAACTTCCGTTGGTTTGGGACGGGCAAAATCCTTGGGGTTCCTGTCCCAATTTGGGTTGCAATGGGGGTTCTGGCGCTTGGTTGGTTTCTTCTCACCAGGACGGGATGGGGAAGGGACCTTTACGCGATAGGGAGCAACCCCGAAGCAGCAAGGCTCGCTGGCATTCCCGTGCGCAAACGATTGCTTAGCGTCTTCGTCGTCTGCGGTGCCCTTATCGGGCTGGCATCAATTGTCTATGCTGCTCGCTTCCCCGTTGTCCAGTCGGAAACAGGCAAAGGTTTTGAGTTGGATGTCATCACCGCAGCAGTCTTCGGCGGCGTGAACATTTTTGGCGGTGCCGGCTCAATTATCGGCGCCGCTTTGGGAGCATTTGCGGTCACAGTCCTGCACTCTGCATTGACATTTATGCAACTGGCTGGTGAGTGGGACAAGTTCGCCCTCGGTGGGCTAATACTGTTCAGCATTGTCGCCGATTCAATCCGACAGAAGCGGAGATAGTTTTCGCTGCAAGAGCAGCGCTGCTTTGCAATTGCGGGTTGTAAGGTAGGATACAGTTCTGAGCCAACTAAATTCTCGCGCCTGCAAAATTTCTATGCCGAGGGAAAAGCCGACAGGGTTCAAATCCCAACCGCTCGTTCGTCGCCGATTTTTTAAAGATGTCCGTGAAGCCTCATGACTTGTCGCTAATTTGAGTTTGCGAAGGCGAGGTGAGTCAACGACCATGCCTGAAAAACTGACACCAGAACAGTGCAAACGAGAGGTTTTGCGATACTTGCCTCAACGGTTTGGAATTCCCGTTGAAGTCCTCGACAAATTCAACTACACGTGGAGCGGCGGCGCGATTTGGATGACAAGTGTGCCCCTGGAACTTCTGCCAAACCACAAGGCTATTCAACGAGTCGGTTTGCGAGCGCTTAGGAAGGTCCCTCAGGGTTGGAAACCCACGACACCGCTCCTGCAATTTTTTGACCGATACATCACCAAAAACAGGATTTCGCTAACGCACGAACAATGGAAGCGAATTTTAACCGGACAGGCTATTGACTGTTTCAGGGAAGGGTTTTCGACCGACGAACTGACGCCCGGCTACATCGCTCTTGAACTTGATGGTGTGGTCGTTGGCTGTGGCTTCTTCAACGGTCGCTTCCTCAACCACCAACTTTCAAAGGTTAGGGCGGCGGAACTCGCTGAAGTTTTCGGCTTAACGGTTTCTGCGGTCGGATATGACGGTGAAGATTGAGCGTTGACAACTTTTAGGGGTGAGAGGGACGGTGCTTCGCTTTGTCGAACTCCCTTTCATTGACCCGTTGGAAGCCTACAAGCGATTGCCGCTTGAGGGTTCCGGGGCGGTTGTTTTGCACAGCGGTCACGACCCCTTACCCGATCACCCATACCCTTTGGCGAGATACTGCTTTTTCGCCGCCCAACCTTTCGGGCAAATTGAGTTCACGGTTGGTGACCAATTCGTTTGTATTCGGTGCGAGGGGGAAGGTGAGCGCAAAATTTGCGTTCACCCCCTTCGGACAATGCGAGATTTTTGGAGAGCGATGAAGGAGAAACTGGGGAAGTTACCAGATTTGCCCACTCCCCTACCCTGCGGTCTCATTGGCTATTTGAGTTACGACTTGCGAGTCACTTTGGAAAAAGTCCCGTTCAGGGCAAAAAGGGACATACGAATGCCTGACCTTTGGGTGGGAGCGTATGCTGCGGTCCTGACTTGGGACTTGCAAGAGCGAAAACTTTACGCAACAACGGCAGGTTTGCCCCAAAGCGGCAAGGAAGCAGAAAGGTTGGCTTGCGAACGGATGGAACGACTCGTCGCTTGGTTGGAAAGCGAGCCGAAGCGTGAACCCCCGTCAAATCCCGTCACCCAAGTGCCATTGCTGACCGACATGACAAAGGACGAGTATTTCGCCGCAATTGAACGCATCAAAGCCTACATCGCTGCTGGCGACATCTACCAGGTCAACTTTGCTCAAAGGTTCAGGGCACCCATTTCCGCCGACGCGCCATCGCTTTTCTTAAGGCTTTGTCAGGTCAACCCTGCCCCTTTTGCTGCTTTCTTGAGCTTAGGCGATGTCTTTGTGCTTTGCAGTTCACCCGAACGGTTTCTGCACTTTGACCCATTGACCCGAATTGCCCACACCAGACCAATCAAAGGGACGAGACCTCGAGGCAAGACTGATGACGAGGACAAAACTTTTGCAAGAGAGTTAATCGAGAGCAGGAAAGATAAAGCCGAACACATCATGATTGTTGACCTGGAACGAAACGATTTGGGGCGAGTTGCGGAAATAGGCAGCGTCCGCGTCAGCAGACTTTACGCCCTTGAACCTCACCCGACAGTTTGGCACTTGGTCTCTACGGTTGAAGGGAAAATACCGCCGCAAAAGGATGTTGTAGACCTGCTTTTCGCCATGTTCCCTGGGGGCTCAATCACGGGCGCACCGAAAATTCGCGCAATGGAAATCATTGACGAGGTTGAGCCGGTCGCCCGCGGAATTTACACCGGTAGCATTGGCTACTGGAGTTTCTCGGGTCACTGCGATTTCAACATCGTCATCCGAACCGCGGTCTTGACAAACGCCACGGCTTACTTCCACGCTGGAGGCGGAATCGTAGCCGATTCCGACCCAGAGGCTGAATACGAGGAGACACTGGCGAAAGCGAAAGGCTTGCTTAGGATGCTCGGGTGCGTCTCCCACGACTATTGACAAAGTCCCAGCTTTCAAGAGACACGAGGAGAGCAGGCGATATGCCGTTTCCGACGGTCTTTGTGTTAGCATAAAGTTGGGCGAGTCAAGGTCTCGCTCTAACTCTGGTTTTGAGAGGTGTTTCGCTATGAAAAAGGTCTGGTTCGTTGGGTTGCTCTGCGTTGGTTTAATTTCAGCGGCGTTAGCGCAGACTCAGCAAAGTCCGACCCCGCAACAAACTTTCGTTTTGCGCTATAAAGGCAAACCGGGTGATGTCAACCGATACAAAGCCTGGTTTGTCATGAGGATGATCGGGACATTCGTCACCCCTCTCGGACCAAGGGAGAGACGAGTGGAGTATCAATCGGAGGCAACCTATTTGCACAAAATCGTGAGCGTTGCCGAGGATGGAACGCTTGAAATAGAAACGACGAAAGAGAGCGGGAAAGCAAAGATTGGGGACGGCGAACGGATGGAAGATTTGCCCGATAGCCCATACAGGCGCGTTGTCAAGATGACGAACCGGGGCAAAGTGATTGAGGAGAGGGAGTTTGAGAACGGCGAGGTGAAGGAGGAAGAGGACGGTGATGCTGAAGAGCCTGAGGGCGCGATCCGCCGTTACGACCCAACTCGCTGGTTTGACAAAATTTACGAGACCGCCGTTCACAATATTGCCTTCCCCGAACAAGCGGTCAAAGTTGGGGACAGTTGGCAGGAGCAAGTCAGCGAGCAAATGACTCCAAATTGCAAGGTCCAGATCACCATAACCTCACGCTTTAAAGAGTTGGTCAAACTGAATGGAAGGCTTTGTGCAGTGATTCAGAGCGACATAGATGCACCGTTTGAAGGACAGGATAGCGTCGGCGAAGCAACGGTCAAGGTGAAAGGTCGTCTCACGGCAACATTGACGATTTACTTTGACCCAGAACTTGGCGATGAGGTTCAGGCGGTGGATGAGGCGAGATTTGTCCTTGAGACGACTTTAGGCGCGCCCGGTCGCCCAGCCTTAACGATCACCAACAAGATCATCGGCAGGGGCAACACCCTAAGGTTGGCTTAAGCAATTCACAATCGGGCTTTTCCCACGCTACGGAAAGGAGCGGAGCCGCTGTGTGGTTCATAGCGACGCCTGAGGACTTGAAGTCTGGTCGTCTGACCGATGTTTACTTTGAGCGGACAGTTCAAATCTTGAAAGCGGCTGGCATAAGTAAGCGTGTTGTCATGGAAGTCAGAGCGACCCATTTGCCCCGAAATTACGAATGGGGGATTTTCGTTGGCGTAGAAGAGGCACTTCATTTGCTTGAGGGTTTGCCTGTAGATGTTGACGGGCTTGAGGAAGGGAGCGTTTTTCGGGCGGGTGAACCCGTTTTGCGAGTAAGCGGAGAATACACCAAGTTCGGAATTTACGAAACGCCTTTGCTCGGAATTTTGTGTCAAGCGTCTGGAGTTGCGACTAAGGCAGCAAGGTGCAAAAAGGCTGCCGGCCATCGCCTCGTGTTCAGTTTCGGGGCAAGAAGGATGCATCCAGCGGTTGCGCCTGCGATTGACCGAGCCGCATACATTGGTGGTTGCGACGGCGTGGCAGTGACGATGAGCGCTGAACTTTTGGGCATAAAGCCTTCGGGAACAATGCCCCACGCCCTTATCATCTTGATCGGGGATACCGTTGAAGCGTTGAAGTGGTTTGACAGAGTTATTGACCCATCGGTGCCGAGAGTTGCCCTCATTGATACTTTTAACGACGAGAAATTTGAAGCCATTCGCTGCGCTGAAGCGTTAGGCGAAAGACTTGCCGCAGTCAGATTTGATACGCCAGGCTCCCGGAGAGGGGATATGTTGGAGTTGCTCCGGGAGGTTCGTTGGGAGTTGGATATCCGTGGCTTCAAACATGTCAAGTTGTTCGTCAGTGGTGGACTTGACGAATATGAGATTTTGCAGTTAAACGAGATTGCCGACGCATACGGCGTCGGCACCGCAATCAGCAACGCACCGACAATAAACTTCGCAATGGACATCGTTGAAGTTGAGGGTAGACCAATTGCAAAACGAGGCAAGATGGCTGGCTCAAAAGACATCTGGCGCTGTGAAAATTGCCTTCACGGGGTCGTTATTCTCGCCAATTGCGAACCGGAAGGTCCTTGCCCACAATGCGGTGGCAGTTTGGTCAAGGCGACGAAACCGTTGATGCGAAACGGCCAAATTGTCGCGACGCTCCCTTCCCCGCAAGAACTTCGCGAGCGCGTTCTGAGCGTTTTGCCGAGACTTGAACCGATCCGTTGATGGATTGACTTTCTTTTCGGCGGTGACCTTCATGAGTAAGGAAGGCAAAACTCCGATGCGCCGATTGGATTGGGCTATTGCAGCCACTTCCGGAACCTTCATGGTCGGTTCGGTGATTGCCGGCCTCGTTATAGGTTGGTGGCTTGACAAAAAGTTTGGTATTGACCCTATCGGCAAAGCCATCGGCGTGATTTTGGGTGGGACAGTGGGGACTATTGAGTTAGTTCGGATGCTTTTAAAAGTTTCGCGCCGGTGACGATACTTAAGATGAGGTGCGGGCTTGATGGTCAAACGACCGACCGTTGATTTGGGGTTCCTGCAACGCACCTACCGGACGACATTGCTCGTGGGTGGATTGGTCACTTTGCTTTTGTGTGCGACGGCAAATGCCAAGTGGGTTATCAACTACGCTTTCGGCGTTCTGGTGATGCTGGCTTTCGTGAAAACAACTGAAGTTTTCGTTACACAAACTTACCGGGCACCAACCGAACCTAAGCCCAAACGCCGTTGGATTGGGGTCCTGATGGTCGGTAAGTGGGTAGTCC
>JANZZQ010000043.1 GCA_026419315.1 Armatimonadota bacterium
TTACAAAGATGCGCTGAAAGCAAGAGATGAGTTAAAGGTTTCTGTGCTGAGATTGCTTAGGTCGGCAATCCACAACGCTGAAATTGACAAGCAACGGGCATTAACGGAGGATGAAATTTTGGGCGTGATTCAATCCGAAGCGAGAAAACGGCGCGAAGCCATAGAAGCCTTCCAGCAAGGTGGCAGGCAGGATTTGGTCGATCGGGAAAGGTTTGAATTGGCGATTTTGGAAAGTTACCTTCCGAAAGCGCTTTCCCGAGAGGAACTTGAAGAGTTGGTTCGCCAGGCCATAAGAGAAGTGGGTGCCCTTTCACCCCGAGATATGGGCAAAGTGATGGGGGTTTTGATGCCAAAGGTTAGGGGGAGGGCGGATGGGCGAGAGGTTAGCGAACTTGTGAGGCAAATTCTGGAGGGCACTCAACCAAAGGAGTGACTGCAATGGCAACAGCCGAAATCGTTACCCACAAAAATTTGTTCCTCAGCCTCCCCTCTCTCCCAGATGCTGACGCTTTGCCTGTCAAGTATGAACTTGGGTTGGTTGATGGGACAAGACCGGAATTTGAAAGACACCGTCGGACAGAAAGAAGCTGTTTGCTCACCCAAGCCGTTTTACCCGAAGAGTTTTTTGCAAAAGGTTTTTTCCGGGACTTGACAATAAGTTTGCGATCGCTTTTGGACATTGAAGAGCGAGAAAAGAGGCCGAACGGAAAAAGTCAGAGCGATAACGGAGGTGAAACAAAAAACCTGTGAGTGTATCGGAGCAGCAAGAAATGTCAATAACAGTTCCGCTCACCGATGCCGCCCATTTGCGTCATGTCTTAGGGGTCAAAGACGAAAATTTGCGTTTGTTGCAGCGCGAGTTGGGCACGAAGATAATAGCCCGTGAAGGGAGTTTGCTGGTTTCTGGTCCAGAACCTCAAGTTCAATGGGCAGCAGAAGTCCTCCAGCAAATGATCGCTGTAGTTGAAAAGGGAGGGGCTCTCTCCACCGCAGATGTCCGATACTTGCTCAACCTCGCCCGTGGGGGAAAAATCCGAGAGGCGGAAGACCTGTTCACGGAAGCTATTTTCGTCACCGACCGAGGCAAACGCATTGTCCCGAAAACTTTGGGGCAACTAAGATACGTTGAGGCAATGAAAAAGCACGATTTGGTTTTCGCCATCGGAGTAGCTGGGACAGGGAAAACTTTCTTGGCTGTGGCGATGGCTTTGTCGGCTTTGAAGCAAAGACAAGTCTCACGGATCATTCTCGCCCGACCCGCCGTCGAGGCTGGTGAAAAACTCGGCTTCTTGCCGGGCGACATTTACGAAAAGGTTGACCCATACATGAGACCTTTGTATGATGCCCTTTACGACCTGTTAGATTACGACAAAGTTCAGAAGCTCATTGAGCGCCGTGTGATTGAGGTTATCCCTCTGGCTTATATGCGCGGGAGGACCTTCAATGACGCCTTCATCGTTTTGGATGAAGCACAAAACGCAACCAGCCTACAGATGAAAATGGTGCTTACGAGGTTGGGTTTCAACGCAAAGATGGTCGTCACGGGTGACATCACTCAAATTGACCTACCCAAAGGGGTTAAGTCTGGGCTGGTGGAAGTGCAGGAAGTTTTGAAAGGTGTTGAAGGCGTCGCTTTCGTCTACTTGACAGAACACGATGTTGTCCGTCACCCACTTGTGCAGCGAATTGTAGCCGCGTATGATGCCTGGGAGAAAAAACGCCACGCCCCCAACTTGGGGCGAGGTGAGAAGGATGTCGAGTGAACCAAGTAGCGAGAAAAACCGTTGGCGGCGAATAAAGAGGCAAAGGGGAAGAACAACAGGGATCACGGAGAAAGGGCTGATTAGGAACTTCGCTTGCGGTATAGCCGATGCTTTGAAGGAATGGTTGCAAAAGTTGGGGATTTCCCTCAAGGTTTCAATGGTGAGGCTGTTTCTGTTCTGTGTAGTGTTGGTTGCTCTGTTCCTCGCGATGACCCCATCTTCTTTACTTGTCCCTGTGCCATTTGTGGTTGGTCAGACTTTCCCGTACGACATCCGCGCTCACAGGTCAGTGAGATACTTGTCGGAAATAGAAACCGAAAGGCGAAAACAAGAAGTTGCACAGGCAGTCCCCCGTCAGTATCGTCTGGACAAATCAGTTGCTTTTCGTTGGCGGGCGATTCTCAATGACCTGATTGACACCTTAATGGCAATGCGGCGAAAGGAAATGCCGCTCAACGAAAAAATCAGAGCCATAAAGCAGCAAATCGGTTTGGATGTTCCTGAGCGAGTTTTAGTGAGCTTGATGCGTCCATCCCCTTCAACCGTTCGGTTCGGTTACGAGATGCTTCTGCGAGCCCTTGAGTTGGAGTGGCAGCGAGGAATCAAACCGATTCCCGAAGAACGAACAGCAGCGTTGCAAAGGGTGAAAGAGAACATTGACAAATTGCCCCTCAACAGTGAACTTAAACTCGCATTGAAGCATTTAGCGGAGTTGGCTTTGCATCCCAACATGGTCTTCGACCCCGTCGCTACTCAAAAGGCGAGAGAAAGAGCGAAGGCGAGCGTTGAACCTGTTTGGAAGACTATAACGGTCGGTGAATTGGTCGCCCGGAAAGGAGAGTTGGTCACTGAGGAACACTTGGAGAAATTAAGGGCTTTGGGTTACAACTTCCCCGCTTTGCTCGGCACAGCGACAATGGCTTTGATTTTAACGGCTGTCACTGTTCTGTTCCTTCGGTTATCCATGCCTTCCACTTTCGCTGACAATCAACGCTTAGCACTCTTGGCGCTTTTGTGGGTGCTCGGGTTGATAATGGTGAGGTTCCTTTATCGCTCCATCGGCTCGGAAATCTCCTTGATTATCACTGCGACTGTTGCAATGATAACAACAGTCCTTTTCGCCCCGACATTCAGTTTCTATGCGTCGAGCGTCTTCGCCCTTGCAACGACTTTGGGGATGTCCATGGATTGGCAAACACTGCCGGCTGGGGCATTGCGCCCCTTCCTCTCTTCAGCAGCCATCGGAGCGGCGGCGTCTTTCTTGTCCGCTGATGCGAAAACCAGAATGCAATTGGTTCATGCCGGCGTCATATTGAGCATTTTGGCTTTCTTCTTGCCCTTAACGCTCGGGTTAGTGACAGGAGAGACATTGACAATTTCTTGGGAAGATTTTCGGCAACTTCTACTGTGGGCTTTGCTGACCGGAGCAATCCCACCAGCACTGACATTGGCAGGAGTGAGCGCTTTGGAGCGACCTTTTAACATCACGACCGTCTTCACCTTGACGGAATTGGCTAACCCGAACGCTCCTTTACTCCGCGAGTTAGCGGAGAAAGCACCAGGGACTTTCCAAAGTTCGCTGATGGTCGCTCGTCTTGCCCAAGAAGCAGCAAGGCGCATCGGGGCGAACGATCTGCTTGCTTGGGTTGGCGGACTCTACCATGATATTGGGAAACTTCAACGACCTCACTACTTCGTTGAAAACCAACCTCCAGGGACTCGAAACCCGCACGATGACCTTGCACCGGACATATCCGCAAATGTCCTGATGTTGCATGTTGAGCAGGGAGTAGAAATAGCCCGCAAAAACCGTCTGCCAGCCCCAATCATTGAGATCATCCAGGAGCATCATGGCACATCCCTCATGAGTTACTTCCTTGACAAAGCGAAGAAGCGAGCGGACTTGTTGGAGGAAGATAAGGAGGAGAACAGATACCGTTACAAAGGTCCGAAACCGCGAACCAAGGAAAGCGCTATCATCATGTTGGCAGACAGCGTGGAAGCAGCAGTCAGGGCGCTTTCTAATTCGGACTTAAAAGCGATTGAACAGGTCATCGAGGAAGTGATTGCCAGCAAATTGGAAGATGGGCAATTGGAAGAATCGCCGCTGAGTTTCCGTGACTTGACGGAAATTAAACGAGCATTCTTGGACACCTTCAGGAGCATTTATCACCAAAGAATTGAGTATCCGAGGAAGGAGCCAGATTCCAATGGCTCGCAGCGCCCACATATCGGTGCTAAAAACCATCAACCGACCAATGCCCAAAGGGTTGAAAGGAAAACTGAAGCGGGCAGTTGAGACGGTCCTGAAAGGCGAAAAAACGGGAATACCAACCACAGTAAGCCTCGTTCTGTGTGACGACAAAACCATCCGAGAACTTAATCTTCGTTTTCTGGGGCACGATTACCCGACAGATGTGTTGAGTTTCCCGCTAAACGAAGGTGAGTTGATTGAGCAAGCGGAGAAGGGTCTGGTCGGCGAAATCATTATCAGCGTTGAAACTGCTGAACGGAACGCTATGAAATTCCGGCAAACTTTGGAGCGAGAATTGGTGAGGCTGGCAATCCACGGCACTTTACACTTGCTCGGTTACGACGACGCCACACCTAAGCAACGGAAAAAGATGAGGGAAAAAGAGCGAAAGTATCTCAAATTGGTTGACCTCGATCGTTGAGCCCCTTTGCCCGAGGTCCTTCATCCCTTTTCCTGGTGCTTAGGGTTTAAGACCCATCTGGCGATGAGTTCTCGGATTTGGTGTGGACGGAAAGGCTTAACGATAAAATCACACGCACCGGACTTCACCGCTTCCTGAACGGTGCTTGACTGCCCCATAGCACTTACCATGACGATTTTGGCGTTTGCATCTATTTCCCTGATAGCGCAAAGTGCAGCCAATCCATCCATCTCGGGCATGGAAACATCCAGAAGAACCAAATCAGGGTGTTCCGTTTGAAACTTATTTACAGCCTCTCGCCCATCGGTAGCCTCAATAACTTCGCACCCTTCAGCCTCTAAGATCTCCCTCAACACCTTACGCGTGAACAAAGCATCATCTGCTATTAGCACTTTGGGCATAATGGTCACCTTCACCGCTTCATTGTCGGGTTCGAGAACTTTCGGGACGACTTAACTTTCAGTCACCCTCGAACTCTCTATTGCTAATATCGGAAACTTTGCACCAAACTCTTTAATTGTCACAGCGCTGTTTGACATCGCCATGGAGCAAACTTTTCCACAGCAAAAAAAAACTCGTTGCTCGGAGGTTGGGAGAGGTCATGAGCCATAGGTTTGCCGCCATGCTCTTAATCGTCGTTTTCGGCCAAATTGGTTTGCCACAGACCTTGCCCATTACAGCTAAGTCGGCAATTTTGGCGGACGCTGAAACTGGTGAAATCCTTTGGTCTTTCAAACCAGACCAAAAATGTTACCCGGCGAGTTTGACGAAAATAATGACGGCAGTGCTGATTTTGGAACAAGGTAGCTTTGAAGATTGGGTAACTGTCACAAAGGACGCCGCTTTCACGGGAGAATCTTCAATGGCGCTAAAGGAAGGGGAAAGGGTGCAGATGAAGGACTTGTTAAACGCCATTTTGGTCCGTTCGGCAAACGACGCTTGCGTTGCCGCGGCAATCCACATCGCAGGCTCGGTTGACAAATTTGTTGAATGGATGAACGAAAAGGCAAGAGAATTGGGTATGACCAATACCAACTTTGTCAACCCCCACGGATTACATGACCCGCAACATTACACGACAGCGAGGGATTTGCTGACACTTACCCGTTACGCTTTGCAGAATCCAATCTTTCGGAGCATAGTTTCAAAACGAGACATCGTTGTCTTACCAACCAACAAGTCTGCTCTCAGGCACTATTACAATCGCAACAAACTTTTGGAACTTTATCATGGCTGCGACGGAGTTAAGACCGGATATACTGTTCCTGCTGGTAAGTGTCTTGTGGCGAGTGCAACCCGAAATGAGTGGCAACTCATTGCGATCGTGCTCGGCAGTCAAGACCACTTTAGGGATTGTGCGACTTTGCTTGATTACGGCTTCAATAACTTCGTTAAGCTCACATTGGCAGATAGAGGCGAGCAAATTGCTCTTTTCCGTTTCCCCGACGGCAACCCTGAATGGTTGAGAGCAGTCGCAGCGGAATCCGTGAAGGTTATAGTCCCTAAGGCGAAAGTGGGCCGTATTCAAAGTCAGGTGATCCAGAAAGCATCAAAACCGCCGATTCGTGAAAATGAAGTTGTCGGCGAAATCATTTGGGATGTTCCTGGCGGTTCACCTCACAAAACCACCTTGATAGCCTCCCATAATTTGGAGTGGTCGTGGAAGGCGAAAGCGCGAATGTTTGTTGAAAAAGTTTTAGTCGTTTTCGTCCTCCTCAGCCTGCTTCGGGTCGCATTGCAAAAGAAAAAGAAAGGAGGTTGGAGAAGATGAGGGTCGGTATCATGTCTGACAGCCACGACCACATTTTGAACATCCGAAAAGCGGTTGAAACTTTTAACGATGCAGGAGTCGGCTATGTTCTGCACGCTGGCGATTTTGTTGCGCCTTTCGTGGCGAACGAGCTTCAGAAACTCAAATGTCCACTGCTTGGAGTCTTCGGAAACAACGATGGGGAGCGAATAGGATTGCAAAACCGGTTGAAGAGTTTCGGCGCAGAAGTTAAGGTTCAACCAGCTTTTGTTGAAATTGAAGGGAAAAAATTTGTCATCATCCACGAACACGATTTGGCGGATTCTTTGGCTGAAAGTGGGAAGTTTGATGTTGTCGTTTACGGTCACACCCACAATGTTGACATCAGAAAAGCCAGCAATGGCTGCTTAATTGTCAACCCCGGCGAAACCTGTGGCTGGCTGACGGGCAAAGCGACAGTGGCAATCCTGGACACAGAAACGATGGATGTGAGGTTGGTGGAGTTGTGAGGTGAAATTTACCAACATCGTTTCATGCCCTATCTCGTGACGACTCTTGTAGTGAGCTGATGCCATCTCTGCATCAATGTGCTTGGGGGATAGTAATGGCAAAAGACAAGAACAAATTGACGCTTTTATGTCTTGTTATGCTCGTGTCTCCGTTGCGTTTGTCTGATGGGACTGTATCACAAGTGATATTACGCTGAACAACTGGGCATCTGTTTGTTGGGTTCACCTTATGAAGGCACAATTAAGACGCGCTATCAAATGTGGAGGGTTTGAGACAAATCCAAGCGCCCTTATTCTGAGGTCGCTTTAGTAGTGCACTGGCTTGGACGAAGCAATCTGACTCGTTGCTATTGAGAACACCTGAATGTCAAGCGTTGGGATCGATGAAGATTTATGCGGTCCAAACAAGCTGTGCTTCTCCCATCATCTTCGGATACATTGGCAGACAATTTGACACTGCCTTCTCGTATTTCCAAAACTTAGGGGCTATCAGCGACCTGATAGATTTTGTCGGTGAACTCTTAGAGCCTTCAGTCGTCGTTGATGGCAAGTATTCTGAGTGGAAGGGGGTGCGCTTACCGACGGGATGGAAACCTTCTCAAGGCCTGCTTGTCAGCGAAGGCTATCTGTTCCTGAAACGAGGAGGATTGGATACCCCTGAGAAGCGGGCGGTGTGGTATCTTCATCGCTTAGCGGAACTTTACACTCGGCTTGGGCACAAGCCTACCATTGTGGATGATTGGGACAAGGTCGCTTAACGAACTCGTGAATGGTTAGAAAACCAAAGGATGGTTAAGGATTGACGGACGTAAGTTCTTGCCAGCTTATGTGAATGCAACCTACGGTGTGGAATCAATCGTTCAATTGGAGCTTGCAGACCCTTATTTCATCCCGCAAGTTTCGTTGGACAATCAGCCCATGCTGGTGGTGCCTGTTGGTGGGACTACCTGCTTCCTACCAACATTCCCTCTCAACTGTTGTTAGCAATTACCCACTCAACGTGGGCCAAGGTGACTCATGGGTTTTCCTGTTGCATCTCGCAAAGTTAGCGAGTTTGGGGAAGAAGGCCGTGAACTGGCGCAGAAACTGCTTTTGCCATCTTTGATGTATGCAATCAAGTTTGCTCATAACTGCAACTATCGCTTCCCTGTCTTCTTTGATTGGCAAACTGCCATGCCCTTACGATACAGAGAACAAGATGCCGTTCCTGCTTATGCCTTAGTAATGGTGTTGGGGTATGAACTGTTTGGGAAACAAGACTTCTTGCAGGAAGCCATGCGCGCATTGGATCATGCGGGCGAAGAGGAACTCAACAGCGTTTACGAACTCCACAATGTGGGAATGGGCATTGCTGCTTGTGGACACCTCTACCAGCACACAAAGAACAAGAAGTATCTGGAGTTGTCACAACGCCTTTTGGCATATTTGCTTCATCAAAGTTGGTCCTACGAAACGGATTGGGGATTCGCTGCAGGTTATCTGACATTCCTCGCTTTAAGTGCCATGCTGGGCGTCTACGCTGCACCCCTCGAACAACACTTAGCTGCTTCACACATTGATGTAGGTCTTTCTCTTTTCGGCAAAGATTTCCCTGAGCCAGCACGAAAACTTGCCACTGCCTTCATTCAGCATTCTATTGGGGTCATGACGCTCGTTTTCGCTCAGCAATGACATTGCCCCCCAAAAATGAATCTCGCACTCTGCACATAGCACCTTGCGCTCATTTTCGGCTCGGCAGGAGCCTCGCCCTCCCAAGTCGCTTTCACTGGACCAACTCAAGAAGCGTTATGCCTTTCCAGCCCGTCGGAACTTTGAGTTTGAAAGTCAATTTGCCTTTACTCAAACTACTCGGCTTGACCGTTTCCCTTTCGCCAGAAATCAAAGGTCGGTAAACTGTCGCTTTTACGCCCCTCGCCGAAGAAAAACCAATTGCACTCAAATTGACGGAAACTTCAACTTCCTCGCTTTCACCAAAGTTGAGAACAGGCACCACAACCTCTTTGCCCAATCTCAAGGCAAAAGTCACAACGGAAACATTATCACGCCACCAAACCGGCGAAGTGGCATCGGAGTTGTAAATCAGCCTTGAGCGTTTCATCCGATATGCTGTCTCTATCGCCCTCCATGTCGCCTCCGGCTTTTCAGGGCTAATCTCCCCGCATGGAGTGAAACCAAAGGCAACGCACATAGCCAAATATCGGTCATTGTCTTGCCAATACAAAGGCTCAAGGGTGTATCTTGGGTCAACTTGCTGAATCTTGGTGTCAAAGCAAAAGTCAACTGTCTCTCGCCATGAAACATGTGGCGCAAAGTAACCGCACTCAACCCAACTCATGTCGGCGAAAGGCATATTTTGCGAGTTTATCAGCAAACCCCGCTCCTTGCC
>JANZZQ010000044.1 GCA_026419315.1 Armatimonadota bacterium
GTTGCGGGCTGTTGAGGCGGATGTCAGTCTGGTTGGTGACATCGCGACCGAGGATGAATTCTGTTGTCGGTGCTGCAGCCACTCGCAAACTTTGAAGGCTCAACTCCCCGATGGCAAGGTTCAGCTCATAGAGCACGAAGCGATTGGGAATGCCATCAATGCCAACAACGGAAACTTCGCCTACAGGCATCAATTGCGGTCCAAAAGGAAGCCAGTTGGGAACGACGGATATGTCAGCACCGGTGTCCAACAAGGCTTTCGCAAGGAAATTCAAAGACGGGTCGGCAGGCGACAAAAACGTTACATCCACGACGGGCGCAGGTGGGGAGTAACCGGTGTTGCATGGCACTCGCAAACTCATGCGAAGACCACCTCAAAGTTTCCTGAGTTTGTAAACTGGCAAACTTTCAGGCGGAACTTGCTGGATGTAAACGGGAACATAGCCGAACCTTTCTCTCACCCGCTTGAGCAGCGTGTCTGCATTTTTATCGCTGTCCACGACCCTTCCCTAATGAATCGCCACCCATTTGCCTTCGTAGCCTTGAGCCAGAAGTTCAGAATGCATTCGCCAGAAGGCTCTTCGGTTCTCCTCCCATTCCTCGTTCCCCGTCCCCAAGTCGGGTGCTTCTTTGAGAATTTTCTCGCCGATGTTCATGGCATCACCACCGTTCACAATTCTACCGCCAATTTGCAACGGGACGGTGACGAGTTTGCCTGAAACGATGACTGCTAAGTTGAGCGACTTGTTGAAAGGCAAAAAAGTTGCGATTGTCGGAGTCGGCAACAGGTTGCGAGGTGACGACGGAGTTGGTTCTGTAATTGCTGAGCGATTGAAATCGCTTGAGGGCGAACA
The DNA here is from genome assembly GCA_026419315.1 of Armatimonadota bacterium. Classification (GTDB taxonomy): domain Bacteria; phylum Armatimonadota; class Fervidibacteria; order Fervidibacterales; family Fervidibacteraceae; genus Fervidibacter. The sequence continues at coordinate 854 of JANZZQ010000044.1, forward strand.
GGCACTCATCATAGATGCTGAAACCGTTCCCGAAAACTTCTTGGGTGTTTTGTTAGATGCCAAACCGGAGATTGCGCTTTTCGTTGATGCGGTAGATTTTGGTGGTGGGTATGGCGAATGGGTTTTGGTTCCCTTGTCGGCGCTTGCCGACAAAATCCCATCAACTCACACCGTCTCGTTGAAACTTCTGGGACAGATTTTGGAGAACAACGGTATTGAGTGTTGGCTTTTGGCTATTCAACCGTCGCAAATTGGAGTCGGGGCACCAATGAGCGAAGCGGTGTCGTCAACGGCTTGCCAGCTCGTTGAAATTCTGACCCACCTTGTTGAACGGAAAGGTTTCCAACCTGCTGAAACATTGGGGGGAGGTGTTGGGGATGAGTGAGCAGGTTTTGCCCTGGTTTTTGCTGCTGATTTTGCTGCCTTTGGTTGGCGCTTTCATTTGCATTGGGACGAAAGACCGAACAACGGACATCGTTGCTTCACTGTTTGCGGGATTGACGGCTCTCGTTGGATTATGGATGGTTGGGCGATGGGGCTTCACTGGAGTGAGAATTCACCTCGGCGGTCTGCCTCAGTTTGGTCGGTTCGTCGGTAAGGAAGTATCCATGTTTGGCTTCTTGCTTGACCCCCTCAGCGCGATCATGTTGATGATTGTTGTCGGGCTCGGCTTCCTCGTCACTGTCTACTCGGTCGCTTACATAAGCCCTGGCAATAAAGAACACCCAGTTACTAACGGTCGGGAGCGATACTTTTTCTGGATGCTCGTCTTCATAGGCTCAATGGCTGGGCTTGTCACTTCTTCCAACTTCCTTCAGTTGTTCATCTTCTGGGAGTTGACGACGATTTGTTCTTGGGCTCTCATCGGGTTTTACGAAACTGACAGAGCGCTTTGGGGCGGATACAAAGCCCTTCTGATGACTCACGGTGGCGGGTTGGCTTTGATGGTTGCAATCGTTGCCCTCTACTTGAACGCTGGAAGTTTTGATTTTGAAGCGTTGAGATTGATCAGCCCAGAGGTTCGTGGTGCTCTCTTTGCCCTTATCTTCGTCTTCATCATGGTCGGTTCTTGGGCGAAAGCAGCCCAGTTCCCATTCCACACATGGTTACCCGAAGCGATGGAAGCGCCCACTCCCGTCTCCGCATACTTGCACGCAGCGGCGATGGTCAAGGCTGGCGTTTACTTGGCAGCGAGGTTGATTTTGGAAGGCGGGAAATTGCCCTATTGGGTCGGTTTGCTTACAACCGTGATGGCATTGGTGACGATGTTCTTCGCAGTGAGCGCTTTCTTCTTCCAAGACGACCTGAAACGCCTACTTGCGCTCTCAACGATCGCTCACTTGAGTTACATACTGCTTGGTTGCGGAGTTTACATCATGTTCAAGTCGCTGGAAGCATATCAGGGTGCGCTCCTACACATTGCAGCCCACGCTGCAGGCAAAGGATTGTTGTTCCTGACAGTGGGTTCGCTGACTTATTTTGCTGGAACTCGTCGCATCTCCGAGCTTTCGGGCGTCGCTTCAAAGCAGCCTCTCATCGCCCTTAGTTTCTTCGTCGGAGTATTCACCGTCACGGGAGTCCCACCCCTTGCAGCGTTTTGGAGCAAATTGTTTCTTGTAATTGGTGCACTGCAGAACGGACCCTTTGGCTATTTTTTGGCTTTCGCCATGCTTTTGGAGAGCCTAATTGCTTTCGGTTGGTTTTTGCATGTGGGGCAAAAAGTTTTCTTCGGGCCACCTTCATCGCATGCAGAGGCTATAAGGGGTTCGCGCCGCTCCATTGACCTTTCGTTGAGCGTCCTAATTGCAGCCTGTATCCTCGCGCCGCTGATAGCGCTGCCCTTAGCGTCAGGGGCTTTGGGAAGGTGAGAGGTGAAAAGACATGGAAGCTGAAAACTTGATGAAGGCTATTTTGCTGGCAGGATTCGTTCTCGCCTTAGGCGTAGTGGTTACAGCCTTGACGGCAGGGCAAAGAACGATAACGAGGGTCTTGGGAACTTTCTTCGCGGTTTTGTCCTCAATCATCCTGCTTTATGCGGGAATTGGCTTGATAGTCTGGGGGACAACGACAACTTTGGTCTTGACAGAAGTTCCAGCCATCAAAACGAGGTTGACGCTTCAAGCCGACATGTTGAGCGGGCTGTTCCTTTCGCTGATCGCGATTTTATCGGTGCCAGCAGCTTTGCACTCGTATGCCTACCTTGAGCATCCCCATTATCGTCAAGAGCACCTCATTCGCTACTACCCGATGTTCCTGCTTTTCATTTTGGCGATGGTTGGGGTCGTGGTAGCATACGACCTGTTGACTTTCCTTGTTTTCTGGGAACTCATGACTTTGGCTTCCTATGTTTTGGTCGCTTATGAGCGGCAAAAACCCGAAAACCTGCGCGCTGCCCTCAAATACTTCATCCTGACCCACCTTGGCGCCCTTTGTTTGCTCGTTGCCGCTGTCATCCTTTGGGTTCAGGGAGGCTCTTTTGAGTTTCAAACTGTATTCGCGACAATTGAGAAATTGGCGAAAACTCGCCCCATGCTGCTGCACGGAATATTCGCGTTGCTGTTCATCGGTTTCGCAACCAAGGCAGCCCTCTTCCCGTTCGGGGATTGGTTGCCCGATGCCCACCCCGCAGCACCTTCGCCGATTTCAGCAATCCTCTCCGGGGTGATGATCAAACTGGGGATTTACGGATTCCTGCGATTTTTCATCTGGCTCCTGCCCACTGCTGCCTTCCCCTTCGCCTACTACTGGAGTTATGTCTTTGGGATTTTCGGCGTTGTGTCTGCTATCCTGGGCGGTGCTGCGGCAACTGTCACTTACGACGCAAAAGTCCTGCTGGCTTACTCATCCATCGCTCAGTCCGGATTCATCACCTTAGGGATCGGCGCTGGGATGTTCCTGTTCAAACAAGACTTGCAACTCGCTAACATCGCCATCGCAGGAGCATTCTTCCATATCGTGGGGGATGCACTTGTCAAGGCGCTGTTGTTCTTGAACGCGGGTTCGGTGCTTTACGCGACCGGCAGCCGCCGGTTCGCCGATTTAGGAGGCTTACTTGAGTCAATGCCCGAAACTGCCGGGACCGCTTTCATCGGTTCAATGGCGATCGCTGGTTTCCCACCTTTGACCGCTTTTGTGAGCAAGTGGCTGATCTTGCAGGCTCTACTCTTCTCCAAATCCATCCCGGTGACCTTTTCTGGAGTTGGCATGCTCCTTGCAAGCATCTTCTCAATCCTATACTCTGTCAAGTTCTTCTCTTCCTGTTTCCTCGTCAAGCCGATGCGACCGGAAAAGTTGGAAGTCCCGTTGACAATGAGGCTCTCTCAACTTCTTTTGGCTCTCCTCATCATCGCAGTTGGGTTGTTCCCAGGTTTGGTGCTCGAGGGGCTCAGTTGGATTATCTCCGACGCTTCCATGTTTGGAGGTGCTGGGCAGGAGTTAGCGGAAGTATGGCAGTGGGCATGGGTTCAGCCCTTTACTGGCTCGTTCTCGCCTTTGGTCGTTGTTGGGATGTTTCTGGTCGTTCTCGCCTTTGTTGCCATAGCGGTTGGAACTGAGCGTCAACCCCGCAAAGTGCCAATTTGGCTTGGTGGAGAATTGGTTAAGCCTGAACAGTTGGGCGGTCACCCGCAAGGTGTTCCTTTGCGAGAAGAATTGTTGCAACGGGCATATCCAAGAGCACCTGTCCCACGATGGCGACCGCCCTCATGGTTCGTCAAATTGCTTGACCCTGAGGCTTGGATGTATCGCCCCGTCATCAGCGGTGGTGAGTGGATAAGTGATTTGTTGAGACGGGCACACACAGGTGTCCCGCACCTTTATATCGCTTGGCAAATCGTTGGCGCCGTTATCATCGCTTTGATAGTTTGGCTGATGTTTAGGTCTTAATCCACCAAAGGAGGTTGATCGTCATGGTGACCATAGAACAAAGCACAGAACAAATCAACCAAGCCGTCGCTGCATTGCAAGAGCGATTGGGCGAAAAAGTGAGAGCGATTGAACAACCGACGCCTCACCGGCTCTATGTCACGATAGACCCAGATGTCGTCGTTCAGGCAGCGGACATACTCTTCAACGACTTGAGGGCGAGATATCTCATCAGTGCGGGTATGGATAAGCGACCTTTGAACGGAGGCTTTGAGGTTTTGCACTTCTTTGCCTTTGACCGAGCGAATGTTCGGTGCGCCCTTGTCATTCCTTTGAGTGGAGACCCGCCTCGCATCCCTTCCATTACACCGACCGTTCCCGCCGCTGGTTGGGCTGAGCGGGAATTTCGCGACCTGTTCGGCATCATCCCAGAAGGTCATCCTGACCCAAGACCCCTCGCTTTGCCCGACGGTTTCCCTGAAGGGCTTTACCCTCTCCGAAAAGATTTCCCATACGACTACAAACCTCCCCTTGACCATAGCAAAACCTTCCCGTTCAAAGAGCCACCTGAGGGCACAACCGTAGTGACTGTTGGTCCTTTCTTCCCGGTGCTTGAAGAGCCATCTCAATGGCGAATTTTCGTTGACGGCGAAATCGTCGTTGGGTGGGACTATCGCGGCTTTTACAACCACAGGGCGATAGAGAAACTGGGCGATAGCGTCTTAACTTACAATCAAGTCGTTTTTCTCGCTGAACGGATCTGCGGAATTTGCGGTTGCGTCCACTCAACGAGTTACTGCCAAGCAGTTGAAGAAGCGGCGGGAATTGAAGTTCCATTGCGGGCAAAAGTCATTCGAACGCTCATTTTGGAACTGGAGCGAATCCACAGCCACCTGCTTTGGCTCGGCTTGGCTTGTCACATACTCGGCTTTGATTACGCTTTCATGCAATCTTGGCGAATTCGCGAGCCGGTGATGTGGCTTGCCGAATACTTGACCGGGAGCAGAAAACACTTCTCCATCAACCTCGTCGGTGGCGTGAGGAGGGACATAAAGAAGGAGCAGCACCAGCGCACCTTGGAAGTTGTGGGCAAGATTGAACGGGAAACCAAAGAGCTCGCTGACACACTTTTGAACGACATGCCTTTAATCGCGCGCTTGAGAGGGACGGGGATTTTCACCCCCGAAGAAGTTCGGTTGACAGGGGCGGTTGGTCCAACGGCTCGCGGAAGCGGTATTGCCATCGACGTCCGCAAAGACCACCCTTACGCTGCCTACGATTTGGTTGAGTTTGATGTCGTCACACAAGACGGTTGTGATAACTTGGCTCGCACCCTTGTCCGTGTTTACGAGATTTTTGAGTCCGTGAAGATTGTTCGCCAATGCATCAAGATGCTGCAGGAGTTGCCTGAGGGAGATTTGATGGCGGAGTTGCCAGAGGAAATTCCACCATACAGGCACGGGATGCACGCCGTTGAAGCGCCGAGGGGCGAAGTCTTCCACTATGTGTTCACGGGCGAAAACAATCGCCCATACCGTTGGCGCGTCCGAGCACCAAGTTACCAAAACATCCAAGCTGTCCCGGTCATGTTCAAACCCGGAACCACCATCGCCGATGTCCCCATCACTCTCGGAAGCGTCGACCCTTGCTTCTCTTGCACCGAACGGATGGAAGTTATAGACATCAGGAGTGGCGAGACGAAAGTTTTGACCGAGCAAGAACTTTACAGGCTGTCAAGGGAAAAGACAGCAGAACTGAGGAAGCAGCTTGAGGGTGGTGCGTGAAAAATGGTGAGTTGGCAAGTTGCGCTGGCTTGGGCAATTGTCACGCCTTTGATGTTGCTTGCCATTTCGCCTTTTCTTGATGGTTTGGCTCGCAAAATTAGGGCGAGGCTTCACTCCCGTGTTGGTCCGCCCTTGACACAAGGTTACCTTGATTTGGTCAAGTTGGCGGGTAAAACCGATGTGACACCCACTGCCAACGCTTTGACCAATTTCCTTCCTTTTCTGGCTCTTGGGTCAGCGGTGACTGCGGGCGTTTTTTTGCCAATCAGCGATTTCGCCCCGCTCGCCTTTGCTGGGGATTTGGTTGTCGTCCTCTACCTTTTAGGGCTTTCAACGGTTGCGGTCGTATTGGGAGGCGCTGCATCGGGCAATCCATTTGGTTTCTTGGGCGCTGCCCGCGAGTTGCAGTTGCTCCTTTTCGTTGAGCCGGTTTTGGCATTCGCTCTCTTCGTTTTGGCTGTTAAGTCGGGAACTTTCCGATTGTCGGAAATTGTCGTATGGCATGCTCAAAACGGCTATACGCTTTCAACTGTTTTGGCTGGCATCAGCGCATTCTCGGCGATGCTGCCTTATTTCGGCAAGTTACCTTTTGACCTCGCCGAAGCGGAACAGGAATTGATGGGAGGCGTGTTACTTGAGCAAGCGAGCTGGCGATTGGCACTTTACCGGTGGACATTTTTCGTCAAGTGGTTCATCGTCACCTGGCTCTTTTGCGAGTTGTTCCTGCCGGTCATCGCACCTTTCCCGTTCAACCTCTTGCTTTTGTTGGTCAAAGTCGTTGTTGTGTTCTCCATCGCTTCCGTCCTTGAAACTTTGCTCGCTCGGTTGCGCCTTGACCACGCCCGAGCCTTTTTCATCCATGTCGCTTTCTTTGTCCTGTTCGCTTTGGCGTTCGCTTTGATCGGTGCATGAACCGCAATGCGGACCGTCGGTTTAAGCCGCGAAAGTGGAAGTAAAGTCGCAATGCCAACTGACAGTTCGCGTCATAGGAACGGAGGTGAAAGAAATGGTTGACAGCAAGTTCAAACAGTTGCTGTTAGCGTTGAGGGCAGGGAAAGTCACTTTCGCATACCCGTTCGAGCCGCGACCTTCAGAGCCGGGCTTTCGGGGGCGAGTTGTCGTTGATACGGACAAATGCACAGGCTGCGGCGGTTGCGCCGATGTTTGCCCTACAAGGTGCATTCGCATCGTTGATGTTTCGCCAACATACAGAATCATCCGCCGTTACCTTGAACGATGCATCCACTGCGGTCGTTGTGAAGACGTTTGCCGATATGGCGCTGTTTGGCTTGATTTGGAGTATGAGATAGCGACGACCAGCAAGAGCGATTTGTTCATTGAACAGCACCTTTTTATGGGTTCCTGTAGCCGATGCGGTCGCTGTTACGTCCCGCCCAATCCCCTTGACCGTTTGATGGTTGTCGGTTTCCGAAAAGATGAAGAAGTTTGAACAAGCGAGGTGGATAGCGCGATGGCTACAATGGAGACGATCAGGGTTTTGTCTTTGGCTCTGATTTTGACATCCTTCGCAGCCATAGAGTTGAGGAACTTGAAGGGAGCGCTTTGGGCTTACATGCTTCAAGCCCTGTTGATGGTGGCGATAATACTTGCCTTTGCCACCATTCACCCCCATTTGTTTATTTGGGCGGTCACTGCCCTCTTGACGAAGTTTGCTCTTATCTCTTGGTTTCTGGCTCAATCGATTCACCAAGGTGAGCCTCAGGAGTATCCGCCGTTAATTGAACTTTTGCCATCTGTCTTCATCATCGGTCTGTTAGCCCTTGCCACCTACCGCCTCACTCACACCTACACGACTTTTTTGGCGCCCACGAAACTTGCGACCCAAGAACCATTCCGAACCAACATCGCCGTCTCGCTCACCGTTTTCCTCATAGGACTTTACGGCATATTGACTCGACGGGACGCAATCAAGGTTGTAATTGGGTTGTGCCTGATGGAAAACGGAGCCCACTTGTCTTTGGTGAGTTTGGCCCCTGGTGTTCGTGAAACTGTTTTAATCGGGATAGTGACCGATGTTGTCATCGCTGTTTGGCTTTTGCTTTACCTCATTAACGAAATCAGGCGCCAATTCGGCTCAACGGACAGTTTCAAACTTTCCGAATTGCGCTGGTGATTAGCAACTCTTGATGGGGGTCGAGGTGAAAGGGAAATGGAAGTGTTGCCAATTGGGTTGCTGGCAGTGCCGCTCGTGTTTGCCGGACTGGTTTGGATTGCAAGGCAAGAGGCACGACCTTTCCTTTTCTTGCTGGGAACGGGGATCGCTTTGCTCTTAGCGGTCTATCAAGCGATCGTCATAGTCCAAGCACGCGAAATCACTTGGTTGGGCGGAGAAATTCTTGTTGACGGCTTATCGGCTTTCATGGCGCTTTTGATTGCGTTTCTTTCCTTCGTTTGCGCCGTTTACAGCAGCGCTTATTTGACACTCCCCCACCTCAAGGAAGCGTCGGAGGAAAGACTGAGGATGTTTCAGTCCCTTTTCCTCGTCTTGGAATTCACCTTGTTTTGGACGGTCTTGACGAACAACATCGTTTT
>JANZZQ010000045.1 GCA_026419315.1 Armatimonadota bacterium
CCTACTATGAAGCCCTTGAATTGTGGCAAAAGACCGGCGACAATTGGATGCTCGCTTGGACATGGAAGAACATCGGCGATGCATTCAGGAAGTTGGGTGACGAGGGAACAGGGGTTGGGGAACAAGGAATGAGAGGCAAGGAACAGGTTTGGTTGAAAGCGGTTGACGCTTATTGGAGGTCAGTTAGGTTGATGGAGCAAGTTCGTGAGAGGGTTGGAGGCGAGGTAATGAGTGCTCAGTTTGCACAAAACGCTTCCGAACCTTTCTATCAACTTGCAGACCTTCTCGCTCAAATGGGTAGAATAGAGGAGGCATTTGAGATTTCCGAACGGATGAGGGCAAGGGCGCTGTTGGAGTTGATGAATTTGGCGACACCGCTTGAGAAGGAAACTGTGCCAACCGGAGCGGAAAGAGTTTACGACGAATTGAAGCGCAGAATTGCAGAACTTGAAGTGAAACTTTTGAAAGCGATGGCTTCTCCTTCCCCAAACCGAGAAGTTGTTGAGCAGTTGCAAAAGGAACTGACAGAGGTGAGGAATGAGTTTGAGAGGCAGCGCGATATGTTGCGACTTCAAAAGTGGCAATTGCTTCCAGTGAATCGCGGGCAAATTTCCTTTAGTGCATGGAGGCAGTTGAAGTTACCCGAAGACACCGCTGCGTTAATTTACCTCATCGCCGAACAACGGACACTCTTGTTCGTGCTCACAAACCGAAAAGGCAGTTGGCAAATTCAAAGTTTCACTTTGCCGGTTACAAGGAAGCGATTGGAAGAAGACATTTCTTGGCTTAGGGAAAGGATTGAACGGCGCCGCCCTGTTGGAGCGACCCTTCAAAGGCTATATGCAGATTTAGTTGAACCCGCAGAAAAGGCATTGAGCGGGAAACGAAAAATCGTTATCGTTCCTGACGGACCGCTTTACGCCCTCCCGTTTCAAATTTTGCAGGACGATAACGAGGTTTACCTCGTTGAGCGGTTTGCAATCGCTTACGCGCCTTCACTGACAACTTTGTTAGCAATTCAAAAGCGCGAGAATTCAGTAAGGGTTGATGAAACCCGTTCACGGAAAAAATTCGGGCAGGTTTCACCTGCCCCCACAAATGAAAGGCTTTCTTCAAATCCAACCACCCGAAACTTGCCCAAGTGGCAATGGACAGGGTTGGCTGTTACAAGCTTCGGGGTTGCCCTTGAGCCACTGCCTTATGCTCGCGAGGAAGTTCGTTGGATTTCAGGGTTTTTAAACCAAGCCAAGCCAAAATTGACTGTTCGCACCTTCGTTGACGCAGCTGCGACAAAGCAATCCGCATTGCAAGCCCTTAAGGAAAGCCGATGGGTCCATTTTGCAACCCACGCGATTTTGGAGCCAAAGCGACCGCTTTACTCACGGCTAATTTTTGCCGCGGGGAAAGGTCAGGATAGCATGTTGAGGGCTTTTGAAGTCTTAGACTTAGGTCAAACACCGAGCGAAATGGTCGTTCTGTCGGCGTGCGAAACCGGGTTAGGCAAAGTTTTGAAAGGCGAAGGGCTGATGGGTTTGGTCTGGACTTTCATGGCAGCAGGAACGAAAACACTTGTGGTTAGCCAATGGCGAGTGAACGATTTGTCAACGGCGAAGTTGATGCGAGCGTATTATCGCCACCTCCTCAACGGCTTGAAACCAGCGGAAGCGATGCGCCGGGCACAGATGAGTTTGTTTTCTCAACGCCAGTTCCATCACCCTTATCACTGGGCTGGGTTTGTCGTCTGGGGCGAAGGGTTTTGAGAGCGCTGCTTTGCCAACTATGCTAATGGTTTTTTGGGAAAATTTCCGTCGGACAAATTCGGTGCTTGGCAAATTCGTCATCAACCATTGGTTAAAACCGGAAGAATGAAATAGGGATTTTGTGGCTCAGCGGGAGTTTTGCCCTCCCAGATTTTGGGGCTCGGCAGGAGCCTCGCCCTCCCAATGTGTTTTTTGCTCTTGACATCTCAATACGGTGCGCTAAAATGACGAACACCTCTTAGTCAAGGACGGGGCTAAGGGGACCTGACGCCACGAGGAGGGGGTCAGGGGTTATGAAAGCATGGCGGCTACTGGCGTTGGGAACGGTCATTGCGTTGGTTGGGCTGTTGCTGCTCGGGTGCAGTGGCGGCTCAATCAATTCGCCGCTGCCGTCCATCAAAGATCAGGGCGCTACGGCAACAGGGCTGCAAGGTGAAAAGCGGGGAACATTTGTTGGTGGCATCCCCGCTGTTCCAGACACTGAGGGTTAAAAGAGGCGATGTTGAGTGAAAGCAGCCCTGAAAGCCGTAGGAGAGCGGGTGAGTCGCTGGTGGGATGAAGACCAGCGGCTCCAAGCCCTCGCGCTAACGGCGATCGTGGCAGCGGTTGTAGGTGCGCCCTGGTGGTTCATCGCACCACGAGTTGAAACGATGACCGTTGATTGGAGGTTCAGGGTGCGGGAACTGCTGGGGCGCACCCCTTCATGGTCGCAGGATTTGGTCATCGTGGCAATTGACGAAAAGTCGGCAAAGGAACTGCCGATGAAAGTTCCTACCCCTCGCGATTACCTCGCAAAACTTATTGACCGCATCTCCGAGTATAAGCCCCGAGTCATCGCTATAGACATTCTCCTTGACCATCCCACCGACCCCAAGGTAGACCTTCAGCTTGCCGAAGCAATTCGCCGAGCTGGCAATGTGGTTTTGCCTTACCAATACCGAAACGGTGGTCCGGAGACGCTGATACCTATGTTCCGAAAAGCAGCAAAAGCAACTGGCTTCGCTGATGTGCCATCGGACCCAGACGCAGTCACAAGGCGGATGCTGATTTACCACCCGAAGATGGGGAAAAAAGTCGTTTCATTCCCAGCGGCAATTTATCAAATTGCGACAGGTCGCTCAGTGCACGAACTTGATGTTGGTCACTCATTCCTTATCAACTTTCACAGCACAGCCTTCCTTGACCCTAAAGCGTGTTTCCCTGCTCGCAACTTTTTCGCCGAACCCAAACCGCCCCGCGAATTTTTTGAGGGCAAGATCGTGCTCGTTGGGGCAACTCACCCTGATACCCGTGACAGTTACTTTGTCACACCTTTTTATCTCAGCCTCGTTCACCCAGGAAGGCATTTTGCGACCGGCGTTCACATAGTCGCACAAGCCCTCAACACGATGATGACAAGGCAGTTTTTATGGGAGCCACCTCACTGGTTGGTTCAAATGATGGCGGTTTTGCTTGCCCTTTCCTCCTTCGTTTTCATCACTCGGTTCACACCCAGCAAAGGATTTCTGATAGCGATCGGTGAAAGTTTCGTGGTGGCGGTGATTGTGACCATAGCTTTTGTTTGGGCAAATTGGGTTCTGCCTTTCACCCCATTGCTGATCGCCATCGCTATCGGAATGCTGGGAGCGTTGATTTACCATTTCCTTTGGACAAGGCGGGTGCTGGTGGCTGCACAAGAGCGAATGGCACAAATTGAGAGGATGAGAGCACTTGCTGAACTTGCAGGAGGAATTGCCCACGATGTCAGAAACGCTTTGTCATCGGTGACGATGGCGACGGAACTTTTGCTTGAGGAAATCACCGATGACGAGTGGCGAAAGAACTTGCTGATAATCCAGCAAGGCATCCAAGATGCCATCAACATTGTCAACAGGTTGAGACTGTTTGGGAAGCAAAACCATGAACAGGAGGTCCTGATGCCTGTCCACCTAAACGACCTTGTCACCAGCACAATCACTTTCACCCGTGCAAAGTGGTTTTACGAACCGATGAAGCGAGGGGTTGAAATCAAGGTTCAAACGGACTTGGAGCCGAATTTGCCACCAGTGATGGGTAACCCAACAGAACTGCGACAAGTTCTCATCAATTTGATCTTCAACGCTGTTGAGGCAATGCCTAACGGAGGAACCCTGTCAATTCGAACATGGAGCGAAAACAATTTCGCTTGCATCGCTGTTCAAGACACGGGCATTGGCATGACGCCGGAAATCAAGCGCCGCATTTTTGACCCGTTCTTTACAACTAAAGGAGAGCAAGGAACTGGTTTGGGTTTAAGCATATGCTACGGCATCGTCACCCGCCACAACGGAACAATTGATGTTGAAAGCGAGGTCGGAAAGGGAACAACTTTCATCGTCAAGTTGCCCATAGCAAAAGGTGCGGTTGAGCCAGTAACCGAACTCGCCCACTTGCCCCCCATGAGAATCCTCGTCATTGACGATGACGAGACAGTAGCAGCAGCCTTAGCCGAAGTTCTCCGCTACGCCGGACACAAAGTTGACATTGCCACCAATGGATTGAGTGGCTTACAATTATTTAAGCCAAACGCTTACGAAGTAGTCATTGTTGACTGGTTGATGCCTGGCATGGATGGTTTGGCTGTTGCTCGGTCAATACGAGATATGGCACCGATGCAACCTATCGTGTTGACAACGGCTTGGCAGAGCCAGTTGGATGCTGAAGCCGTTTCGGCGATAGTTGATGCGGTAATTCCAAAGCCTTGGACGCCAAAGAGTTTGTGGGAGGCATTGAAACAAGCCTTTCACACTCAACGGACGATTCAAAAGCTTTGAGGCAGGAGGTGAAGGACAGTGCGTTCACTCGCGCTGAGTTTAATCGTCGCTCAGGTTTTTGTGGTGGTGAGTTGGGTTTGGGCGGGAAACCCTGTTGGGGTCATAACGGAAGTTAAGGGGGCAGTTTACATTAAGCGCATGGGGAAAGGTTCATGGCAGCCCGCAAAAGTAAACATGCCAATTTATGTGGGGGATGTCTTGAGGACGGGTGCGAAAGCGAGAGTGGTTGTTTGGACGCCTAATGGACGGGCACAAACCATAGGCTCAAACAAGACCGTTTCCATCGCCCCCGTTAAAAGCGGTCGCAATTCCCTTTGGCGTGAGGTTTGGACATCTTTCGTCGGTCGTATGAAAAACAGTTTCTCGGAGGAGAGTTTAGCGACAGTTGCTGCTGCTCGCCTCCCCTCTTCAATCCCTAACAGGAATCGCCTGACACTTCTTTCGCCGCGAAACACAAAAGTGCTTAATAGGCAACCAACTTTTGTTTGGAGTGGGGTGGAAGGCGCCAAAGGTTACCGCGTGACTATCGGTTTCTTTGACGAGGGCAAGCGAGTTTGGGAAGTTATTGTAAATGGCACCTCCTTGCGTTACCCTGAAGATGCGCCGGAACTGAAGCCGGAAAAAGTTTACATTTGGCAAGTTGAGGCAATTGGCGTTCCCGAAGCGAGTGAAAGCGCTTGGTTTGAGATTCTTCATCCCGCAGAGGCGAGAGATCTTCGCTTCGCATTGCGTCAACTTTCCAGCAAAGCACCCGATTTCATCTCATACAGCCTGATGGCTGCGAGTTTGCTTGAATCGCGCGGTTGCTACTCGGATGCAATTTCAATTCTGAAAGTTGCAATTAAGCAAGCGCCAAAGCAACCTGAGCCACAATTTTTGCTGGCGAACCTTTACGAAACCGTTGGGCTTAGTTCGCACGCTTTGCAAGTGAGGGCAGAAGCTCGTCAATGGCTTGCTGTCGTGCGGTCGTTGGGTTGGCAAGTTGCCGCCACTCGGTAGCATAGAGGTCCAAAATTTGCTTCAGCGTTCAATTTGCAACGCGGGTTCGGGCAGAACTCGCCCGATTTCGTTCAACCGATACCCGAACCCGCTACCTATGACACTGCTCCAATCCACACAACCGTCCTTGCGACGATATAGGTTAGGGTGAACTCTCCCTTCAGGCTCAGAGGCTTGGGGGTAAAACTGCATTGCGTTCGCTTCAACGCCCATCAGAGTTTCCGAGTATGCGGCGAGCAAAACATGCGGGATTAAAGCAAGCATGGGGTTCGTCAAGTCTTGAACCATCAAGAGCATCCCGTGCGCTTTCGCCCAAGCCTGCATGAGCAATGCTCCAGTTTGCGTTTTGCAAGTCTTCAACGCAACGCCTGTCCACCCTAATCTTCTTCCCATTCGCACGAACTTCCAATCGTGAGCGCTTTCGTCCATGAACAAAGGTTTTCTGGCTGAAATGGTCCTGACATCAATCGGGTATGCTTCAAGCTCGTAAGGAAACGGCTGTTCAATGTAAAGCAGCATTTGCCACAAGCGAGGGTGCTCTCGCAAAAGTTTGTCAAGGAAATCAACGACATATTTCGGGTCGGTTACAGTGCAGTTGAAATCCGCTGAAAGCCACATGACATTGTGTTCCAAAGCGATTTGCCCCACCCGAACGAGCCGTTCGTAGTCCCAGTCAAAGTCAGTGCCTGTCAATTTGACTTTCAGGCATTTCAACCCATCTCGCAAAATCCAATCCCTAAGCAAGACTGGATAACCGTCTTCAGGTTCGTTCCCTGTCAAGTCATCTTCTGTCAATGGGTCTTTCGCTCCGACAAGATGCCAAACCGGCAACTTGTGGGATGGTTTGGCGGCAAGGAAGTCAGAGGGGAATTTGCCTTGGAAGTCTGGTCCTTCACTTTCAGGTTCAAGGTAAGCGCCAAGGTCAAAACCCATGAATGGTGGGCTGTAAGTTTCGTAAACGGGCAAGCCGACGAGGTTGCCGTAAGCGTCATGTAAAGCGATATCAAAAGGCGAGTTGCAAACGAGCGCAGCAAGGTATGGCATCGGTTCTTTCCCGATTCTTTCGCTGTTGAGCTGTTTCAACAATGAAGGCAAAACTTGTGACAAAAAACTGTGCCCGACCTCAAAAGCATGTCCAGTCTCATCAAACTCAACCCATGCCATAGCCAATCTCAGGCAGAAATCCCTCATTGTGTCAAGTCGCTCCGAGTAAAGAAGGTGTTCGCTTGTCCAACCCCACTGTGCGATTAGTGGGGTTTCTCCCCATCCCTCCGCAAAGTTTCCCTTCTCGTCCACGACCTTTACCTTTGTGCGGCAACAAACAACTTCTTCAACAACCTCTCGCCCGAACTTCAGAGGCATTCGCATTTTTATTGGCAGGAAGTAAACAGCGACCCCGACAACCTTTGCTTTGACCCTCATTTTTCATCACCTTCCCCCAAAAATCTTGTGCCAACTCGTTCGCCATTGACACCTTCGAAATTCCTCGTTAAACTGCAAACTGTCGGTCGTTTGCCAGTTTGCGCTTTCGTGGGCTGGCAGGCGATGGGAGAATGGCTGGTGCTTGGTCGGGCTTGCGTCCTCCCAGACGCAAGTTCCCGATAAGTGCCGGTCAAACAAAAAGATGGGAGGACGCAAGCTGTGGCAGTAGGTCGTGTCAAATGGTTTAACGACCAAAAAGGTTACGGGTTCATTGAACAGGAAGGCGGAGAGGATGTCTTCGTTCACTACACCGCAATCCAAGGGCGTGGTTATCGTTCCCTGAAGGAAGGACAAATTGTCCAGTTTGACATCGAACGCACGCCCAAAGGCTTAAGGGCAGCCAATGTCAGAGTTATCGGTGAGGAAAAAGGGCGAAAGCTAACCTTCTGAGAAAATAAAGGGAATCCGACGCGCCATCCATAGACCGCAGCGGAGTCACTGGGAAACTCGTCAACGGAGTGAGTGGAAATGGTGCGGATGACTGGGTTGATAGTTTTTTGTTTGCCGTTGTTGCTGTTATCAGGTTGCGTTGAGGTTGAAATTCAAGTGGGCAGTCGGGGAAAAATCACCCAAACATTCACCGCTACAGTTTCCCAGCGAGCGGCAGATGTTTTGAAGGCAGCGGTGCAGAACTACTTAGGTCGTGATTGGCGAGTCACCGTTGAGCGCAAAAGCGAGAAAATGAACATCGTTCGCGCATGGAAGTCTTACAAGCTGTCCCCGGGAGCTAAACCCATGCCCGGAGTGGTTGCGGAGTTCCGCCGTCGCAATGGGTGGTTTAGAGCAACTTATGAACTCAGGGTTCGTTATGAACCTTCGGAACTGCTGCTGACGAAGGAAGAGCAAGGAATTGCTTTCAACAGGAAGGTCACCGTTCGCATCTTCATGCCAGGTCGCATCCTTCCCGAACAATCCACAGTCGCGTCTGTTGACGGCAATAGGGCTGAGTTAACTTTAGACCCGCTAAGCCGAACCGAAGTGCATATTGTCGCTGTGGGTGTGATCTGGTGGCGCGTTGGGATATTGCTTTTGGTGGCAGCGTTTTTGATATGGCTCATTGCCCCCTATTTGCCCCGCATTGTTGAGAGATTCAGGAAACCAACTGTCAAAGTCGTTCAGCGGTGATTGAGCCCATGATGGTTGACAGTCACGCCCATTTAAACCACCCTCAGTTTAACCACGATTGGCAAGATGCGTTGAGGCGGGCGAAGGAAACCGGGGTCAGGATAGTGCTGAATGTGGGTTACGACATCGCTTCAAGCGAGTGGGCGATTAGACAGTGCCTTGAAGCCCCCAAGGATGCGGCGCAACTTTTCGCCTCAGTTGCGGTCCACCCCCATGACGCTAAAACGTGGAACGAAAACTCTGCAAGCAAACTGTATGAGTTGGCGAAACACCATTCGGTTGTAGCCATCGGCGAAATTGGTCTTGACTTCCATTACAACTTCTCGCCCCGTGATGCTCAAATTCGAGCCTTTGCTGAACAGCTGGAAATTGCCTCTCAACTGAACCTGCCCGTTGTCCTTCACGTCCGCGAGGCCCACAGGGAAGCGTTGGAAATTGTGCGAGTTTTCGGTGCCTCGGTTCGCGGTGTTGCCCATTGCTTTACGGGCACTTGGGAGGAAGCAAAGGCTTGGCTTGATTTGGGGTTTTATGTTGGCATAACTGGCATCGTGACCTTCGGGCGCAAGTCGGAGGATGTCAAG
>JANZZQ010000046.1 GCA_026419315.1 Armatimonadota bacterium
CCACTACATCACCCCAAGCATTAACAACCGCTAAGGCGGCGACATGGGCGTAATCACCAATTGCCTTGAAAGAGATTCCGAGCCCCCCAGCCATCGCGAACTCTATCCCCTTGACCTTTCCAACCGTTGCTCCTGTCCCAGCACCGACATTGCCTTGGCTCATTTCCGAGGGCGAAGCGGATTGACAAGCTTTGTATCCCCATTCCTTATTCGGTCTCACATTTGCCGAACCGACCCTGAGATCAAACACTACACCGCCAACGACGATTGGGACCTTCGCTACTTGTGTATCAAACCCGACGCCGTTTTCTTCCAACCATTGCATCACTCCAAAAACGCTTTCCAGCCCGAAGGCGCTGCCGCCAGTGAAAACGACTGCGTGAATTTTGGGGACAAGGTGAAGAGGTGAGGCGGTGTCGGTGCCGAAAGTTCCGGACGCACTACCTCTCACTTCCACGCCGGCGGTTGCACCGCGCTCAAACAGTATGACCGTCACACCAGTCTTACTTTCCAGATCCGTGACATGTCCCACCTTCACACCTTCAAAAACCGACCAACTCATTCCAATCACTCCCTTTCACAGACGCATTCAGCGACGCATCAATTGTTGCAGCAGTTGGAGGGCGTGGGGGTGCGATGGGTTGCGTTCCAATTCGGTGCGCAGTTCGGCGATCGCTTCCTCCTTCAACCCTTTCCTTGCCAAAGCAACTGCCAAGTTGTAATGCACATCGGGCATGTTGGGGAACAGGTTCGCTAACTTTCTCAAAATCGTCAAGGATTCGTCCAATTGACCGAGGGCATCCAAAGTGGCAGCGAGGTTCATGAGTGCAGTCGCGTTTTGAGGGTCTAAAGCGGCGGCGAATTGAAAGTGCTTGAGGGCTTCTTCATAACGCTTCAGCAAATAAAGAGCCACGCCGGCGTTTATGTGCCCTTCCATGTTGGAGGGTTCAAGTTCCAAGGATTGTTGAAGCAAGGCAAGGGCTTTTTGCGGTTTGCCTTGCCTCAGGAGTTTCAATGCCTGCTTCCTCAAATCTTCGGCAGAAGGTGGCTTGCGCTCAAAAACTTTCTTAAGGCGCTGCCACATTCCCGTCACCACCTTGTCAAAGTTCGCCACAAATAATGATGCCATTAGGCTACGGCAAAAATAATTGCAATCGTTTTGCTTCTGACAGTGACACAATGTTGCAGGGCAAAAGCGAAAGGAGGCGGATGTTGATGGAGCGTTGGAACTATGAGCCGTCCAACGAGTGGAATGAGGTTGAGGAACTCGAGGACTTGGAAGATTTGCTGCCTGTTTTGGGGCACAGAAACTGGATTCAAATCGCTGACATGGCCTTCCCTTCTCTCAATTCCCCGGGAGTGCAAACGATTTTTGCAGATGATGAAATTTTGCCCGTTCTGGATTTCGTGTTGGGGTTGCTAAACGAGCAACCTCACATCCGACCCAATGTTTGGATTGATGCGGAGTTGGACTTTGTTAAGGAAGAATGGGCTCAAGGGATAACTCAGTTTCGTCAAGAGCTGTATGAGCGACTGCGCGGCTTGCCAGTAAACAAATTGCCTCACGAACAGTTGATTTCCAAGTTGAGCGAAGCCGGCAAGCAGTTTCAAGTTTTGGTCATCAAGACACGCACTTGCCTGCCCTACTCTTCCGTCTTCTTGGAGCTTGACTGTGCCTATTGGGACGAGCAGCGGGAGCGAATGCTGAGAAGAGAAATGGGGTGATAGGGAATGGGACAGTTGACGGAAATTAGGTGCGCTGTTATCGGTTACGGTATGGGCAAGTTTCACGCCGAGGAGATTGAGCGGACAGATGGGATGAGCCTGGTCGCAATTTGCGATATTGACCCGAAAAGGTTGGAACAGGCTAAAAACGATTTCCCAAAAGCCAAAACTTGCCGGAGTGCGGATGAATTGCTGGCCAAAGTTGACTTTGACCTTGCGGTTGTTGCCACGCCCCATAACTCCCACGCTCCCTTGACCCTCAAGTGCCTTAAAGCGGGGAAACATGTGATTGTTGAAAAGCCAATGTGCATAACTGTCAAAGAAGCGACAGCGATGATTGAAACGGCGAAACGAAAAGGTTTGATGCTGACCGTTTACCACAACCGACATTGGGACGGAGATTTCATGGCAATCCGTGAAGTTGTTGAGGCTGGGCTTATCGGCGAAATTTTCCATGTTGAAATGTTCGGAGGGGGTTACTACCAACCAGGCTATCAATGGCGCTCCGAAAAAAGTGCCTCTGGCGGTCTGTTCTACGACTGGGGTGCTCACTATCTTTGGTGGCTGCTTCAGTTGATTCCTCACCCGATTGAAAGCGTTGTCGGCTCTTTCCACAAACTCAAGTGGCACGATGTGACGAACGAAGACCATGTTCAAGCCTTCATCAGATTTGCCAACGGCGCTGTAGCCGATATCCAGTTCTCAACGATTGCATCTGCAGTCAAACCCCGTTGGTTCATTTTAGGGACTGAAGGCGCTATCGTTGACAGGTGGGAAGGCAGTTTCTCACTCCACTTTTTCGTTAACGGTGTCCGAGCGGAAATGCAAGTGCCGTATAAGCAAAGTCGTTGGTCTGAGTTTTACCGAAATGTCGCGAACCACCTTTTGCGTGGGGAGGAACTGGTCATAAAACCAGAACAAGCCCGCAGGGTTATTGCCGTTATGGAATACGCCGAGCGCTCCGCCAAACGGGGCGGGAAAGCGCTGGCGTTACCCTACGAGCGCCAATAAGTTCAATCCAAAATGCTCAATAGGTCACAAACGGCAACAACCCCATGATGCGGGCTCGTTTAATCGCTACCGCCAATTGGCGCTGGTGCCGGGCACAATTTCCTGTCTGCCTCCTCGGCAAGATTTTACCTTTGCTGTCTATGAACCTTTGCAGCCTGCTGATGCTTTTGTAGTCAATGAACTCAATCCCTTCCATGCACCACTGACATCGCTTTTTCTTCTTGCGACGCACTGCCATTGACTGTCTCACCTCGTTGCCTCCTTGTCTTGTTATTTGGATTCCATCCGCTCTTTTCATCTAATCTTTCGGATTTGAGCCCTACTTGTGTCGCTTTTGCCGTTGGTTTTACCGCAGTTTTCAGCGGATTTTGAGCGACGATTTCGGGCGGCAAAAGATTTTTGCTGTCGAGAAAAAGCTCCATCCAGCTTTTGAAGTTCTCATTTTGCCGCAACGCGTTAGACCAACGGCTTTTAAACTCGTCCCGTTTCAAAACGGAAATTCCTCTGTTCCATCTTCTTCTTCAAAAGGCGGTAATTCTTCCAAAACCGAGTCGTCGATGGGCATGTCCTGCTCGGGAAGTATGTCGCTTTCCAAGGGCGTTGGGTAGCCACTTATGACAGGCGGCGTTGTCGGTGCAACTCCTTCAGGTTTCCTGTCCATGAACTGAATTGCAAAGGCGATGACATCAACGGACGTTCTTCGCTGTCCCATCCTGTCGACGTAGTTGCTCACTTGCAACCTTCCCTCAACAAGAACCAAACGACCTTTTGTCAAGTAACTTTGTGCGAATTCTGCCAATCTCCGGAAAGTGACGATGCGGATGAAATCTGTTTGCTTTTCCATTCCCCTTCTTGTCGGTCTGTCAACAGCGAGCCGAAAGGAAGCGACGGGAATCCCATCGGGAGTGTAGCGAATTTCCGGGTCAGCGACCAGCCGCCCAACCAAAATCACACGGTTGAACATCAATGCCACCTCCGTGCAGGCGTGCCTTTCCTTGCGGCAAAAGTGCAATAACGGGACGGCTATGTCTTTTCCGCCCTCACTTATTGCACGCTTGCACGCAGGTGATTACGCCCGCGTGTGAATGACCATATGTCGCAAGATTCTTTCGTCTAACCTGAGCATCCGCTCCAGTTCCGTCAACAGGTTGGGCTTCAACCAGAAGTTGAACACAATGTAGATACCGTGAGTTCGCTTCTTGATCTCGTAGGCCAAACGCCGAACATCGGAAACGCGAACGTTGTCAACGACGCCTTCGCGTTGCTCCAAGAAGTTTTGAACCTTCTCAATGAGCGAGTTGAGCTCGTCTTTTGGAAGGCCGGCGTCCACAAGGAAAATCAACTCATAACTTCGTGCCCCTTTTGGCGGCTCCTTCTTCCGCTCTGGGGCAGCAGTTAGAACCCTCGCTTCCACCGCGACATCTGTCGCTTCAGCAGTTCTTTCCTCAACCGCTGTCGTCGTTTGAGTGCTTTCTTCAGTTTGTTCAAACTCGGGTTCGGGCATCTTCCGTTCTGTCTCGCTCATTTCTTTCCCTCCTGACAGGATATTGTGAAGTTTCGGATTTTTTGGCAAGGTTTGTTTCCTGCGACGCCCGACAATTATAGCACAATCACAGCGCCTATTCTGCCTTGCTCTGTTCAGCAGCCTTTGCGATCCCTTCCAGCAACTTTTTCGCCATCTGCTCCACAATCTTGCGAACCAATTGTTGAACCAAGGCGCCGCCTATCGGCACGCGATACTCGTAACTGACAACCAAACGCATTTTTGTCCCTTCAGGGTGCGGTTCAAAATACCAGTCGCCTTCATATTTGTCCAAATCGCCTTCTTGAAGTGCGAAGCGGCAAACTTTCTGCTCTTCATCCCACTCGTCCCGCTCAACCCACTTTGCCTTGAGACCGAACGTGGGCACGGACGCTTCCCACTCGCTTATGACAACTCTCCCGTCCCCACTTCGTTCCCGCACCCTGATGGCAGTAACATAGTCGAGCCATTCGGGAAACCTCTCCACCTGACGGGCGACAGCGAAAACTTGCTCCAAGGGCGCACGGGCAATTTGCTCGACTTCTAAAGTTTCTGCCACGTTTTTCACCTCTCCGTTCTCCGCCGTAGATGTCACCCACATAAATGTTGTCAAGCCAAGCTGTTCGCTGAAGCCTACAATTGTTGACAGTGACGGGCTTTCGATCGCGACCTCGGTCAGCAGAAAGTTACCAGGATGATGCTGCTTTTGTGGCGCTGAACTTGAGAAGATTTTTCCGAAGGCGCCGCTTCCGCAGCGCCTTTGCCGAGCACCCTTGAAACAGGAGTGCACTTCACCTTAACGAGAGCAAGTAAGCGACCAGCGCGTCTAAATCTTCTTCGCTTCCCTCAAAGGGTGGCATTACCGTGTTTGGGTTTAAAGTTTTGGGGTTGAGCAAAACTTCCCTCAACTTTTCGGCATCGTATTTTTTGCCGATGCCGTCCAAGCTCGGTCCTGTTCTGCCGCCGATACCAGCGATGGCGTGGCATGTAGCGCACCCGGTCTCGTCGTAGACGGCCTTCCCCCGTTCAAGTTTCGGGTCTGAGACTTGCTGGCTCGTTTGCTGTTGAGCGGTTGAGCCAGATGTCTCGTGTGTTCGCTGCTTACCGCAGGCAAAAAGCCAAGCTATTGCTGCCAATGTTGCCAATATTTGAAACGAGCGCATAGTGGTTTCCCCCTTTCAGCGGCGAAGTTATCACTCAAGCCTCACTTCAAATTCTTCCACAACGGGATTAGCCAGCAACTGCCGACACATTTCCTCAACTTGCTGTATGGCGTCATCGGCGTTAACCCCGTCCTCGAGCCAAACCTCAATCAGTTTCCCGATCCTCACCCTTTCAACCTTATCGTATCCCAAGTTCCTCAGTGCCCTTTCAACGACCCTCCCTTGCGCATCGTCCAAACTTGCCTTCAATCTCACCAACACGGTCACTTTCGGCAAGGGCAATCCCTCCAGTCTCAGCGACTGAGCAGTTTACCCCTACGATTTTGTCACAACAATGCGCCACAATTTTGCTCACGGTGAGAGAAATGGCGACGTGGATTTACTTGATCAGGCACGGGCAAACCGTTTGGAATGAGGAAGGGAAGTTGTGCGGCAGTTCGGATGTATCGTTAAGTGACGAGGGTCTGCTTCAGGCTCAAAAAGTTGCTGAGCGCATGAAAGAAGTGGACCTTTCCGCTGTTTACTCAAGTCCTTTGGTTCGGGCTCGCCAAACTGCGGAAGCAATTGCGTCGCTCCACAACCTTCATGTGCAGATAGAACCAGATTTGAGCGAGATCGATTACGGCGATTGGGAAGGGTTGAAG
Source organism: Armatimonadota bacterium (assembly GCA_026419315.1). GTDB lineage: Bacteria > Armatimonadota > Fervidibacteria > Fervidibacterales > Fervidibacteraceae > Fervidibacter. The sequence continues at coordinate 6,066 of JANZZQ010000046.1, forward strand.
GTGTCGGAGGCGATGGAAAAATTTCCCGAACTGGAGCGGTTGCGTCGTGAGGACCCGATGAAATTTGTTGCGCCGAAGGGCGAGCCAATGAAAAATTTCGCTGAGCGAGTCATTGCCGCCATCCAAAGGATTGCAGCAAAACATCCCAACGAAACCATATGCGTCGTTGCTCACCAAACTGTCAATCGTTTCATCCTTTGCTGGGTAATGCAAATGGATTTTCGGCTGTGGAGGCGATTGCGACAAGACCCAACGTGCGTCAACCTTTTGCAAGTGCGGGAAGATGGATTGTGGCGTGTTTGCCTTATGAACGACACCTGTCACTTGCTGTAGCCCAGGAATTTCCCTGAGGCTGGGTGTGAAATCCCGCAATGCTTGCACCCGATTCCATCTCACCTTACAACTCCCCGTTGTTGAACTTGCATTGTAGCTTCGATCTCCGCTTTCGTGCCGATGAACCAATCGCCAGGTATTGTGTGCTTGATTGCAGCCATGGCGAGCCCGTAACGCAACCCGAGTTCCCAGCTGCCTTGTAAAACGCCGTAAAGCAAACCTGCAGCGAAAGCATCGCCTGCTCCCAACCTGTCAACTTCCTCAATTGCGTAACCCGATTGCGAAAAAGTTCCTTGCGGCGTTGCGACGACCGCTCTATCTCCGTGCGTCACAGCCACGTTCGGAATTCGCAGACTGGCTTGAAGTTGCCTTGAAATGGTTTCTATGTCAACTGTCAAGTTGAACAAAGTTGCAGCATCATCTTTCGTGCAAATTAGAAGGTCAACACCCCTCAAAAGCGAGAGCAAAGTTGTCCGAGCCTGTTCGGGCGTCCAAAGTCGCGAGCGGTAGTTGATATCAAAACTGACGAACATTCTTCGCTCTTTCGCTCTAACGATGCAGCCTGCGATCAAATGTCGGCACATATCGCTCAAGGCGGGAGTGATCCCTGTCAGGTGTAGAATTTTCGCTTGACCAATGAAGTCCCAATCAAGTTCGTCGACTTTGAGGGTGTTGATTGCTGAGTGTTTCCGGTCGTAGACAACCGTGCTCGGTCTCGGTGACGCTCCTTTCTCGTAAAAGTAAAGCCCGACACGCCCCTCTTGCGTCCAAACCACTCGCGAGGTGTCAACGCCGAACCTTTGAGCCTCTAAGACAATTCTTCGCCCCAACGGGTTGTCAGGCAATTTTGAAACCCAAGCGACAGGGACTCCGAGCTGAGCTAACGCAACTGCTACATTTAACTCTGCCCCGCCAATGTGAACTTCAAGTAAAGGTGTCGTTTCCAACCTTTGATGGTCAACAGGTGTAAGGCGAATCATCGCTTCACCCAAAGTCACAACTTGCACGCTCGCCATCTCCTCCTTGCCCCCTTGCATCCCTTTGCCTTTTGGCAAGGGATGTTCTCTGAATCGAAAAGCTTTCGGGCTCAAAGTCGCCCGTGTCTTGGCTTCAGCCAATGTTTGATTGCGAATTTGCTGACTGCCGAATTTGTTTGGCGAAAGTTTCCCTGCCGTCTGATGACGGCGCTCCCCAAAGGTGTCAACATACTACGGTCTGAAGCTTGTATCGCGACTGGGTGAAAAACTTGCCGCGAAACAGCTAAAAGCTCGTAAAAAATTTTGCGGGGATGGCGTAGGCTGTGGAAAATCCGTCGCTACCCTAACACGATGCATCTTCGCTTCACTTCTTGAACATCCACACAACTGGCTTTGTTGAGGCAAGCCTTTTAGCGGTCTGGCGGATTTGTTCTGCATCCAATTCCTCGAGTGACATGGTGTATCGCTTGACAATCGTTGGGTCGTTGTAAAGAGCCCATGCCCAACCCAGCTCACGGGCGCACCGCATAGGATTACTCAAAACACGGAGGTGTTCTAAGCGCAAGCTACGCTTTAAGGACTTCATTTCGGCTGAGGTCAAATTACGCCGGGCAAGTTCGTCAAGCAGTTGTTCCAACCTGTCTTCAAGTAGTCTATGATGGGGACGGAGTTGAGCGGTTATCGTTAATGCAATTTCGCCACGAACAGGGTTTGCAAGCATGTTCCATTCTCGCACAACCCCAAAGTGACCGAAAAGAGTTGGCAGCAAAACTTGGCGCAAGTGCATGACCAATGCGTCCACCGCAACTTTATCCTTCGCTTTAATGGGAATTCGCCAGCCCATCCCCCAAAAGGCTTCGTTGGGGCGAGTTAACGCCTCTCGGATCAACACCTCAAAGGAAGGCATGAAACGGCGGTCCGACAGCGACACAGGGGTCGCTACAACCCCCGTTGTGGTTGGCATTTGTGCCATCGCGTCCTTCAGAAATGTCAAGGTTTCTTTGCTCGGAACGATGGCGGTAAGGGCGAAGTTGGGCGAAACGAAATGAGTGCGGTGGAATTGCTGCGCATCGGTGAAACTCAGTTGGCGCAAAGTTTCAAGCCAACCTGTTGGAGGGTGAGCGTAAGGCGTTCCTTCAAAAAGTTTCGCTTCAACTGCGGTTTTCGTGAGCCACAGTGGGTCTTCGTAAAGTGCCAAAGTTTCAAGCCATATCAATTGCTTTTCGCGCTCCACAGCTTGCAAATCAACTTCCAAGTCGGTGACGGCTTCAATGAGCATTGGAAAAACTTCAGCAATCGTTTCGTTGGGGGCTTGCAGGTCTGTCTCTTATACACATCT
>JANZZQ010000047.1 GCA_026419315.1 Armatimonadota bacterium
AAGGTGCGGTGCCTTTAGCGTAAACTATTGCCTGTCGGGATAGAAAGTGTTAAACTGTCAAACTGCGTGGCAGTGAGAGAAGGAAGATGCTCAGGGGAGAAAAGGGGGTGAGGCACGCCGCCAAAAATTGGAGGGTCGCACTGTGGAACCAGTGCGTGATGTCTTAGAACAGATTATCGGGCAACTTGCCTCGCCCGAATGGCTCAAAAATGTGTTGAAACTGAAGTGGCGGCAGATTGTTGGCGACCAATTAGCGAAACGAACCCAAGTGCGACATGTGAAGGATGGGGTAGTAACGGTTGTCGCCAGCAACCCTGCTGTAGCCAACGAACTCCAATACCGAAAGGACGAATTGCGTCGAAGAATTCGTGAAGCCGCACAATTTGAACCCCTTGACATAAGGATCCGAATCGGTGTGGTTCAACCCGAAGAAGTTGTAAAAGCACATAGGATAGAGCAAGAGCTGTCCCGTTTGGTGCTTTCGCCTCGTGAAAAATCGCTAATTGAGCAAACAGTTGCCCCCATTCAGGACCCAGAGTTGAAGGAGAAAGTTGCCCGAGTGTTTGAGCGATTTTTGAAGTTGAGTCAATGGAAGCGACGGCACGGGTTCAAGGAGTGTCCGAGATGCAAAGCCCTCTACCGAGGTCAACGAACTTATTGCCCCGTGTGTCGCATTGAATTGCGGCGCCTCGTCCACCAAAATTGATTCTCGTTCGTTACCTCTTTGTCTCATTCATCAAGGCCATTACCTGAAGACCGTCTCGTTTTTTGAGGTGACAGACTTTTTAGACAGAGGTGAGCGACATGAGAGTGCTGCTTTACACAGGTAAGGGTGGGGTAGGGAAGACCAGTGTTTCTGCGGCGACTGCGCTTTACTGTGCTGAGTTGGGATATCGGACCTTGGTCATGAGCACCGACCCTGCCCATTCCCTTACCGATTCGTTTGGTCAACATATCCGTAGCGAACCAACGCCGCTGGCGAAAAACCTTTGGGGGCTTGAAATTGACCCGTTCCGCGAGATAGAGGAGAACTGGGCAATAGTCAAGGATTATCTTTCAACCCTCTTCGCATCTCAAGGGGTTAACGATATTGTTGCGGAGGAACTTTCAATTTTGCCTGGCATGGACGAACTTTTCAGCCTGTTGAAAATTCGCAATTTTTACGAACAAAACGCTTACGATGTCATCGTTGTTGATTGCGCGCCGACCGGGGCAACTTTGAGGTTGCTTCACTTCCCTGAGATGATTGGGTGGTATATGCGCAGGTTGTTTCATGTTCAACGAAAGGTTGTTGGGACGATCCGAAAGTTCACAGACGAAATCTTTTCAATCCCACTGCCTAGAGAGGAAGTTTACGACACCGTTGAACGGCTTTACAAACGGGTTGGGGACATGAAGGCGGTTCTCGCTGACCCTGAGGTAACTTCCATTAGGCTTGTGCTCAACCCAGAAAAGATGGTGATTGAAGAGACGCGCCGAGCCTACACTTACTTGAACCTTTTCGGGTTCGTCTGCGACGCTGTGATTGCCAACAAAGTGTTACCCGACGAAGTGACTGACAAATACTTTGCCGAGTGGAAGGCGTCTCAACAGCGGTATCTGGAAGAAGTGGAGGCATCTTTCGGGCTTCTGCCGATTTTCAAAGTCAGGCTTTACGAAAGGGAAGTTGTCGGGATCAAGGCGCTTCGGCAAATGGCCAAAGACCTTTACGGCGATTGCGACCCGACAGACCATTTTGCTGAGGTCAAACCGATGAGAATTGTCAAGAGAGGAAAGGACTATTGGCTTGAATTGCACCTGCCCTTCACCGAGAAAGGAGAAATTCACTTGCTCCGCAGGGGCGATGAGTTAATAATCCGAGTCGGCACAATCAAACGGCATCTGGTGTTACCTCACATTTTGGCGAAGCAAGAGCCTAAGGGGGCGAAAATTGAGGACGGGATTTTACAAATTCGGTTCGGAACATCTTAAGACCGGCGGCTGCGCGATTTTTGCAAAGCCTGCCCATGAGTTGGCCAAACTAAACCCGTTTGGCAAAGTCTGGCACTCAACATTGAGGTCAAAACTGATTTTTACAAAGCTTCAGAAAGGTGTCCAAGGTGGCTTATTTCCGACTTGATGCGGTGTATCTTGCTTCTGAATTGACGGCAAAATTTTCTATGAAGCGACGAAATTTACGGGCAAAGAGGTGACCGAAGGAATGAGACGCCCTGTGACTTGTCGCCGATGCGGAAAAGCGATAAGACAAGGGCAGGTCATGGGGGTTTGGGTGTTAGGCAACGGCTTCGTTAAATTGCAAGTTCGTTACTTGTGTCCGAGGTGCAAATTTGAAGGCTATGTCACTTTGCCACCTGAAGTTTGGGCCGGTGCAAGGCTGGTTTGGGAAGTGCCTCTAACGGAACTTTCTGAAGAGGAGGTTGAGAAATTTGCCCAAATGCCGCCGATAACCATTGACGATGTGCTGGATTTTCACGATGCACTCAAATACATTGACCGAATTCCGAGGGCGCTCTTCGAGCGCCCTTCAAATCAGTCGAAAGTCAGGGCTAAATTTGACCTTTCACCAAAGTTTCAAAAGCAATTGCCCCACCGGGGGGAACCTTAACTTCTAACTTCGCCACATGGCTGCGGTTTGGAGCGTTTTACCCTTCGGATTCTATTTTTCGCAGTAAATTCGCCATCTCCATCGCTGTCATTGCAGCATCAAAACCTCGGTTTCCTGCTTTTGCCCCCGCTCGTTCAAGTGCTTGTTCAAGGTTATCGGCGGTAACAACACCGAAAACAACGGGCACTTCTGTGTCCAACATGACCTGTGCTATCCCTTTTGAAGTTTCACTTGCAACATACTCAAAATGAGGCGTATCACCGCGGATGATGCAACCCAAGCAAATTACTGCATCATACTTCCCACTTTTCGCAAACTTTTGAGCGACAAGCGGGATTTCAAAAGAGCCCGGGGTCCAAGCAATAGTGATTGAGTTTTCGTCCACTTCGTGTCTTCTCAAGGCATCCAAAGCGCCGTCAAGCAATCTTTGAGTTACCAAACTGTTGAAACGGCTGACGACAATTGCGAATTTCAACCCTCGCGCCGTTAATTGTCCTTCCAATACTTTTGGCAACTTCGTTCACCCCCAAGCAGCAGGGTTTGGGGTGAGGCAATGCCTCACCCCGGTGTGGTTTACTTCCGCTCTTGCATTTGGAGCCAAGGCATCATCGCTCGCAACTTCTGTCCGACCTGTTCAATTAGGTGTTTGCTTTGTCGCTCAAGTTCAGCGTGAAATACGGGCCGTCCCGCTTGATTTTCAAGCACCCACTCGCGGGCGAACTGACCGCTTTGGATTTCTTCAAGAATTTCCTTCATCGCCCTTCGGACGGACTCGTTGATAACTCGTTTGCCCCTTGTCACGTCACCGTATTTTGCGGTGTCACTTATCCATTTCCTCATCCCGCTTATCCCTTGCGAGTAAATCAAGTCGACGATAAGCTTGAGTTCGTGAAGGCATTCAAAGTATGCGACCTCGGGTTGGTAGCCCGCCTCAACGAGTGTTTCAAAGCCGGCACGAATCAGTTCCGTAACCCCACCGCATAAAACGCACTGTTCGCCGAAAAGGTCAGTTTCAGTCTCTTCGGCGAATGTCGTTTCGATCACCCCTGCCCTCGTTGCCCCCAAAGCTTTCGCATAGGCAAGTGCCAATTGCTTTGCTTTGCCCGTAAAGTCTTGATGCACAGCGACTAAGGCTGGCACTCCCTTGCCTTCAACATACATTTGCCGGACTAAATTGCCCGGACCTTTAGGTGCAACCATGATGACATCAACGGTTGGCGGTGGGACAATTTGGCGATAGTGAATGTTGAACCCGTGGGCAAACAAAAGCGCTTGACCCTCACGCAAGTGGGGGGCAACACTTTCGCGATACATTCCCGGCATCTCTGTATCAGGTGTCATGAAAGCAATCAAATCTGACTGCTTTGTGGCATCTTCGATCGTTGCTGGTTCAAGCCCGTCGGATTTCACTCGCTCCCAACTTTTGCTTCCTGCCCTCAATCCGACGATAACTTTGATGCCGCTATCTCGCAAGTTTTGGGCGTGGGCGTGACCTTGACTGCCGTAACCCAAGACAGCAACAACTTTGCCTTGTAATGGTTCCAAACTCACATCCGGGTCGTAATAAACGGTTGCCACACAAACCGCCTCCTTTCACCAGTCTAAATAACGCTAGTTGCATTTTGGCACAAGGAACAAAAGCAGGACCGAACAGGTCAACTCAAACCGAACACAGATTCACCCTGTGCCAGTATCGTGGCGGAGGAAATTTTTTCAGGAAGCCTTCTTCATTTCCAACAACAGTGAAGTTGGGGAAACGAGCAGTGGCCCTACACCCACTTGACTGCGGGCATAAAAATCAGCGTTGCCCACAATGCCAACCTCGCCGCTGTTGACCAATCACGAAATTCCTCTTTCTGCCAAGCAAGTTTGCGTTCATCCTTTTCGTGTTTGCGCTTTGTCGCATCAATCCAAACTATAATGCCTGTCAAGCAAAGTGCTGTCAACTCAAGCAAAGGCAAAGAGGGTAGGGGCGAAGTGGTTAGGTGGATTAGCCTCTCTGCGAAAATGCCAATCAAGCCATAACTGAAAAGGTGAGTGGCAAGCCCGGAGAGTTTATGAGGGAGCAAGTATGGTGACCAAACCACGATAGTCACAAAAGAAGCCCAAAAAAGTGCGCCCCCAAGTGACGGATTGCGCGTGCACTGAGCAACCAACTCGCCAATTAACCGTTCCATCCTAATGCACCTCCCTCGCTTGCGCCGTCACTGACATTTTAATCTTCTAAGGACGACAAAGCAAGGGTCAGGTTAACCTTTGCCCAAGTGTATCTTCTCAACTCGTCCGTTTACTTCTGCCATCTTTTGCGTCAGCAGCTCCCAAGGTTCGTCATTCTCCTTGACGAGTCCGTAGTTGCTGTTTTCGCCATCAAACCTCCCTTGCGCTGGTTGGTCACTCCATTGGAACCAGTGGTAGCCAACGCAGTAAGGCAACTTCATGAGTGCAGTTACAAACCTTTCAAAGTTTTCGGCTCGGTCTTTTTGAGTGGCAACTGGTTGGCCTGCTCCCCTTGTGTTTGGCAAACCGCTATCCATCGCTTTGAAGGAAAATTCGGTTATCATTACCGGTTTGCCGGTTAAACGGTTCAGTTCCTCAAGGATTTTCGTTGGTGGCTCAAAACCATACCAGTTAAACGAAACGACATCAACGAATTCGCCCATGCTCTCAACGACTGGACGAGGCGCATATCCTGCGAACCTAACCCCTAAAATCAAGTGGTTGGGGTCATGCTTGCGGATTGCGTCCCTGCAGGCTCGGAAATACTCACGAGCAATAACTCGCAAAAAGTCAAGTCGGTCGGCCAGTCGGCGTTTCTCAACTTCGCCGGAAGCTGCAGGTGGCAGCTCCCTCAACTTTGCCAACTCGTCCCAACTCCCCAAATTGAGTCCCCAAGCGTTGTTGAAGGCTTCAATGGTGGAATAACGTTTGCGGAAGAAGTCAATGAGTGCTTTCTTTCCCGGCGCTTCCGGCGGGAACAGGAGCAAGTAATCGTCGAGCAAGTGGCGAGTTGAACGCCAGTCAGGTCCCCAACGCAACTCGTTGTCGGTGAAGTAACCAACCAACAATCGGTCGCTTTTGCGGGGAGCACATTCCTTTGCTGCAATGTTGTCAAGTGTTTGGCGAAACTTCGGGTCAAAGACGTCCGGGAAGGTGCCGCGAAGCCAATCAGCGCCTGCACGAGCGCCCATGTTCAAATTGAGGGTGTATGGCATCAAACGGAAGAGGGATGCTGAAGACCAGGAGCCGATAGTGTTGAATCCCCAAGCCTTCAACCTCTGGGCTGTTGCTTCTGCCCATTTCTCCTCGCTCCCGTATTTGGCCAAAACGTTTCGGTGATAAGGCGAATAGCCCAATGCCGGGCAGTAGTCCCCGTGAAAACTGACATGGTTAACTCCCTTTGAAATGAACAGGTGACCGTCGGGGTCAACAAACCACCAAACACCGTTGATTTTCTCCGTCCTGAAGAACCCGGTTGCCTTTGCCTTCAACGCTGTCCAGCCTCCATACTTGCAAGGTTTTTGAATTCCCGAAACTGCGCCGACACCGGTGACTAACGCTCCAAACTTTATGAACTCCCTCCTTGACATTGGGCGCATCTTCTTTCGCCTCCTTGCCGCTACGGCGAAAGAATTCGTTCCCCAAAAACCCTCAACTTCTGACGCAAAAGTTATTTTGCTGTTTTGTTTCGTCCCTTTAAAGGTTTTCGCTCAATCCGCTGAAGCGGCGCAGAAAACTTCCAGCTTGCCGGAAACCTCGCCTTCCGGAAGAAAAGTCCTGCTGTGAAGGACACGCCCATGCGCGACCGATGAGCTCGGGCGAGGTATACCTTTTGCAACGATAGAAGCATTCGGAACACAGCGGATGATTGTCCAATTGGAGCAGAAATTAACAGTTGCGGTAAGGCTTATTGCGGTGCAGGGGAGAGAACACTATCCAAAGCTTGACACGCTGGGGCAGTGCCAGTTGTAGGTTGCCTGGACTTGTGGCTCCTCCCCAAGTCAAGGAGTGCGCTGCCAAAATTGCTGAGCGGCGCAAAAAGCATGGATGGCTGATCCTTGGTTTGAGAGCGCGAGTATCTTAGGGGCGAACGAATATGGGTTCAACCCCCAAGGTCAAAGCGAGTTTTCCCTTGACAGGACGCATCGTTTGGCTATTGCCCATTAGGTCAGTGACGGTGACCGATTTTGACGAAGCTGGGATGTCAATTTTTCGTTCGCCCTCAATCGCCCACAACGCCCAGACCTCTCCGCCATCGCCCTTGAAGACAAGGCAAACAGCCCCTTCGCCAACATCTACTTGCCTCACAAACCGTTTTCGGTAAAGCATCCTCACCATCGTGTTGAATGCCGCATAGCCAACCTTTGGCGAACTGTCAAATTTAATCAGCCCGAAATTGAATTCGTTGTAGGTTGGGTCTTCGCCGTCGTCTTGAAAATCGTAAACGAATAAACGCTCAACGAACGGAAGTGTTAACGCCCAAAGGAATGTTCGGACGATGTATGCTGCTGACAGCCACTGGGGTGTCCCGCCGGTTACGTGAGTTGGGTAGCCGAACTCGGTGAGCCAAACTTTCAAGTGACCGGCACCATGTTTGTCAAGCAACTCTTTGAGCCGTTTCAATTCGCCGACAAAATCAGTCGCCTCAGGTGAACGAGGGTAGCGATACGGGTGAACGGAAATTGCATCCATGAATCTGCCTCCTTCGCGCTTGAGAACTTCCTCGATGAAGCCGAGGTCGGTCCCGGCAGTGCAAACTCCCACGACGGTAACTTGTGGGTCAGCGGACTTGACTGTCTCGTAGACAACTTTGAGCAAGTTGGTGTAATCTTCGGGGTTCGGTTTAGGTTGCCAAAAACCTATGTTTGGCTCGTTCCAAACTTCCCAATGCCGGCAAACCTCTCCATAACGCCTCATCAACTCAATGCAATAGCGGGCAAACGCTTTCCTGCCCTCCTCCGAATAAGGAGCTAACCCTCCATCGTAGTGGCGATTTGCATAGTTGAAAATGATGAGCGGGCGAATTCCCAGTTTGCCTGCGGCTTTCATGTAAGCGTCGTAGTATTCGGGAAACTCAAACTTGCCTTTCTCCCGCTCAACATTGCTCCAGTAAAGTTCGTCGCGAATCCAAGAAGCGCCCATCCTCTTGAGGAGTTCCAGGGTCTCAGGAACTTTGTGCTTGAACTGTCCGAAGTGAGTGCAAACGCCGAAGGGACTATCGTCCCAAATCGGCGCAGGTTCAGGAAGCCAGCAGATAGACGAGTAGTTAGTGAAGGGCAATGATTGAAAGGGTTGAAATTTTGTCAAGGGCTCAGTTTGCACCTCAACAAAATGGACACCGTAGCGGGTCACACCCAAGGAAAGCGGACGCTCCATCGGTTTGCCCGGTGTGACTGTTAAATTGCCACGCCAAACCTGCCGAATGGGTTCCTCCCGGTGGTTGAGGAGTCTGACAGTTACTCTGACAGTTACAGGTTCGCCGCTAATGTTCGTCAAGACCAATTTGCCCGATGGTCTTTCCTTCTCACCCCAAAAGTATCCCCATTGCTTGTCCGGCACGAACTTGGCTTCAACTAACGGCTTCGGTTCATCGCCGTAGTAAACTTTGACGGAGTCAAAGGCGACCACTCCCTCGGATGGTCGGACAAGGCTGTCAAGGACAATGCTGAAGAAAGTTATGGGGAAATCAAGCCGCCCGTTTCCGTCGCCTCCCCAGTGACCGTGTGGTGTGTCAAGGTGCGTCCAAAGGACGCGCCAACCGCGAAAGTGAAGAAGGCNCAAGTCGTATTGGTGCCACTCGCCGTTATTGTCAACGAACCTGATTCGGACAATGTTGCCCGAACCGTCACCTCGAACCGCAACGGTAATCCGTTTCGGCTTTTCTGTCAACCTGTGGGGAGCAATGACCTCAAGATACTGTAAGCCGCCAACTCGCTCAAACTTGTAACGCAATTCAGCACACCGCTTGCCCTCAAAGGCATCCTTTTCGCTCAACTTCAATTGCGACTGA
>JANZZQ010000048.1 GCA_026419315.1 Armatimonadota bacterium
GGACGGTTTTCATCACCTGCCCAAGTTTAGAGCAAGCGGAAAAGGCGGCGGAGATGATCAAACTTTATGCCGCTGACCCTGAGGTTGGCAAAGTTTACAAAGGCAAAGTGACCAGAATCTTGCCATTTGGGGCGCTTGTGGAAATCTTGCCCGGAAAAGAAGGGCTTTTGCATATTTCGCAAATTGCTCACGAGCGAATCGCTTCGGTGAGCGATGTTCTCAAAGTCGGTGACGAAATTGAAGTTAAAGTTTTGGGGGTTGAACCGGACGGAAAAATCGCTTTGAGCCGTAAAGAACTTTTGCCACCGCCAACTCGCCTGACTGTCCGTTCTTATCCTCCCGGAGGGATTCGTCCAAGGTCCGGAGGTGGACAGCCACGCGCGCGTCCGCAACGCGAACCCCGCGGAGGTGATTTGCCTCCGCCGAAGGATTGAAAAAAGTGGTCCTGTTAAGCCGTTCAAGGTTTCCTAAGGGGGAACTCGCCAGTGGAAGAGATCACCCTTACCCGTCTGCCCAATCAACTTCGCATCGCTTATCAACCTGTCACTTGGTCACATACCGTCTCTGTGGGTGTTTGGATAGGCGTTGGAACGAAAGATGAGGAGAAAGGAGAGGAAGGCATTGCCCATTTTTTGGAGCATGTGCTGTTCAAAGGCACAAAGAGAAAGACTGGACGACAAATCGCCAGGCTGATAGATGCACTTGGGGGCAACATTGACGCTTTCACTGAGAAGGAACTGACCTGCTTTTACTTGCGGGTTTTGCCCGAACACCTCCCTCAAGGTTTAGCGCTCCTCAAGGAGCTTTTAACTGAGCCCCTTTTGCGCCCCAAAGACATTGAGGTTGAAAAAAGCATCATCCTTGCGGAAATTCAAAACCTTGAAGATACACCGGAGGAGCTTGTCGGCGAAGCTTTCTTTGAAGCTCTTTGGGATGGGCATCCGTTAAGTCGCCCGATTTTGGGCACCAAGGAATCTGTCCAAAAGTTTCGCCGTTCCCATCTCCTCAGGTTCCTCCGCAGACACTATGTTCCTGAAAACATAGTCGTTGCCGGTGCGGGCGCCATGGGAACTAAGGAATTCGTCAGTTTGGTGTCTGAGCATTTCGGAGATTGGCAGAGTCGACAAAACAACCGCCAAAAGGAAGACTTTCCCCCCACGCCTGCTCCTTCTTTGCGCTTCACTTACCGGCAGACCGAACATTTCTACTTCACTTTCGGCGTTCACAGTTTCCCAATCACTGACCCAATCCATTATTCGGCATCGGTTGTGGACATAATCGTTGGCGGTGGGGCAAGTTCACGACTCTTCTTGGAAGTGAGGGAAAAGCGAGGATTAGCATACGCTATCGGCTCGCTTTCAGCCGCTTTCAAAAAAGCAGGCTTTTTTGCGATCGGAGGAAGTTGTTCTCCTTCCGACGCCGAGAAAGTCATCCGCATTGTTGCCAGAGAGTTGAGACGACTCTGTCGAAACGGTGTCAGCAAAGAGGAACTGGAACGGGCAAAAACTCAACTCAAGCTGAACATCATCATGGCTCAGGAAAGCGTCACGGGATTGATGATGAGGTTGGGGCGGCAAATTCACTACTTCGGTAAGCCCATCCCAGTTGAAGAAATTGTCAAGGGAATTGACAGAGTTACAGTTGACAATGTGGTCAATGTTGCGAGGAAACTTTTCATGGAAAGCAAATTCGCTGCGGCTTTCCTCGGTCCCATCGGGGACAACGAAGCGGAGCGGTTGCTATCTATCCTTAACGAGGAGCGACAGGTTTAATTGTCAACCCGACGACCTCTGGCGGACAGAGAAAGCGGAACGGTAATCTCGTCGTGCCAACCCCGCTGGTTGTGATGAGGACGGTCTTTTCTGTCAGTTCATGCATGCCCCATGCCCATGCTTTGGGAATGCATTTGGTGCGAGTGTAAAGGGGACCTATCAAAGGCAGCCTAATTTGACCGCCGTGAGTGTGGCCGCACAAAATCAAGTTCGCTCTCTTCGCTTCCGAATAACAAGCAACATCCGGTGAATGGGAAAGCAAAATGCAAAAAACGTTTTCAGGGACACCCGATAAAGTCTTGACAATATTGTCACGGTGCCAATGTGGATCAGCGGTTCCGGCAACCCAAACACCTTCACGGAATTGAACAGCCTCGTTGTTAAGCCAATGCCCACCCAATTTTCGCAACGTTTGGGCAAAATGCTGGGAAACCCCGTTGACGACTTCTGAATTGCCTTCAACCGCGAAAACTGTCGCCACTTCACACAGTTCTTTTAAGAAAGTCTCCGCTGCTTTTAGCCCCTTGCCAAAGGGGATTAGGTCTCCGGTCAATGCGATAATGTCTGGGCGAAAACTTCTTATCAGTTCCAACACCTTCCGTTCGCGTAAGCCGAAACGGGTCATGTGTAAGTCGCTTATGTGGACGATGCGTAAATCGCCGTCTCCTTTCAAAACCCGCGAGCCTAACTTGTAATGCACCAGACGAACTCGGAAACTTTCCCAAATCCCGTAACCGATCAGTCCGGCTATCGTCAAAAAGAAAGGGATTAACAACCATCCCACAAAGTCATCACCCTTTTTGAGACTTGTTTCTGTTGCCAACTTTGTTCGTCGTTCGGGTTCACGGCTAACCACGAAGCGTTGACAAAGTAGCATTGAAATGGCTCGAAGTGCGAGTGCGGTTGGGATTTTCGCCTCGCCTTAATTTTCAGTGTTCTGTTCCGTGCCACTGCATGAACCGAGAAAGTCTTTCGGTTAGAGGGCACCGTGGTCTGATACTTTGCCTTTAGAAATTGTGTCGCATCCTGTAGTGGCAATCCCTGATGCACGCTTTGGGGTTTCGTTGTAAACTTGAGTTCGGAAAGGGGGCTTTAAAGTGCGTTGCCTTGTTGTTGCTGTTTTCTCTTGTTTGCTGATAGTTGGTCAGGTGGGCGCTCATGAGCGCCCTTCGGTTGAGGTCTTTGGGGTCAACGAAAATTACGAAGTCGTCGCGCCATTAACGGATGAAGCTCCTATCGTCGACGGGAAAATCAATGAGCCCGTTTGGGAGAAGGCAGCAAAGGTTTGGGGCTTTAGGCAAGTATCGCCCCACCTCGGTCAACCTGCAACCAGAGATACAACGGTCTACATCTTGACGACGAAGGAGAAACTTTTCTTTGCCTTCCGATGCTCCATACGAAACAGAAACGCTATCAGGGCATATGAGACCCGCTACGATGCTCAGATGAGGCGTGATGAGCGGGTGACGATTTTTCTGGACACGCTGCACACCCACGACCGAGCATATTCGTTTACTGTCAACGCCCGCGGGGCGAAAGCGGATGAGAGGTTTGGAAACAGCGAATGGAACGCCCAATGGGAGGCAGCGGTTCAAGTTGAAGAGACTGAATGGGTTGCCGAGATAGCGATCCCATACTCAATCTTAACTTTCAACCCCAACCGCCCCAACTGGGGAATCAACTTCGGACGATACGTCAGCGAGACGGACGAGTGGACATCCTGGGCCTTTGAGCCTGAACGCCCTTTTGATATGCGCTACAGACCTCACCTCGCTGGTTTGCCGCTTAGCGGGCATAAATCCGCTGCGAACAATTTTGTCAAGCATTGGATGTTGAAAACTTTCTCGGTCGTAGATTATCGGCTTGAGGGAGACGGTAAAGGTTTCGGCAATAACTACGGTGTGGACGGCGAATGGACAATTAAACCGAACCTCGCTTTCCGCTTCGTGTTCAAACCGGATTTCAGCGAGATTGAAGAGGCTTTTGAAAGCATTGATGTAAGTTATGTTGAGCAGTTCGTCCCAGATCAGCGTGAATTTTTCGTCCAGGGAAGCGAGTTTTTCAGCGAGGTCGCTGTTGCAGGGGAACCATGGAGGCGGGGAAGTGAACCAAGCCTTTTCTTCTCCCGAAGAGTTGAAAAGTTTGATTTGGGGGCAAAGTTAACTGGGGCAATCGGCGACAGCAGGCTCGGTTTCCTTAGCACCCATAACTTCGAAAACAGCGAACACACTTTCGTCTTCAATTTCAACCGTTCCTTCGGGACACGAGGGCGAACTTATTTCGGTTATGTTGATACGCTGCGCAAAGGGAGTTTCAATCGTGGGTTCATCGTCGGGGGCGAAACGAGTTTCGGTCAAAGGAACCGGTTCTGGTTGCGAGGGAGTTATGCCCGCCACTTCTCCTCAGACGATAAAAGGGATGGCGGCGCCGGTTCAATTCGGTTTGGATACGGGGACGAGCAATGGTTCGTCTCATTAGGATACACCGCTTTCAGCCCTAACTTCCGGCCGCTACTGAGCTACACTCCCAGAACCGACTTCAAGCGTTGGTCAGTGTTCATCAACAGGAACTTCAGGTCGAAAGGGAAGGAGTTCTATCGAGACGCCAGCTTTTCCGTGAATTGGGGCAAGGGAGAAACTTTCAGTGGCAAATTCTTTGAGCACAGTTACGGGCTGAACTTCCGCTTGGAGCTGAAAGACCAGACGGAGATCAGCCTCGGTTGGAACCGAAACAAGCACGCCGAATACCACATTCGGGAAGAACCCTTCAGTGACCGTTCGTTTTGGCTCTCTCTTGACTTGGGTGGGAACAAACCTTTGAGAGCCGATTTGTCTTATGGGTTTGGAAGAGCGTTTGACGGAAGATACACCCAACCCAGAATTTCTATCCGTTGGGACAAGCCCGACGGCTCGTGGAGGGTCCGGCTTGATTGGAGTCAAAGGCATCAAACCTACGGCGATGGGAGGAAGCAAACGATCAAGGCTTACGAAGTCAATGTAACCCGGGTTTTGAGCCGGGACAAGTGGTTCGTGCTCCGCTACTACAACCGAAGCGGCGATTACAGCATCACCAACTTCGCCCTCTCCTTCCGAATTCGCCGGGAAAACGGTGAGGAGTTGTTCCTCATTTTAGGTGACCCGAGGGCAACCGAAACAAGCACCCGCATCGCTGTCAAGTGGATTTTGCCGTTCAGGTTTTGAAGCTGCCAACCCCATCGCGGGGGAACTATCCAAAACCTTCTTCACTGCTGGACACAACTTGGGAAATTTTTTCCGACCCGACTCATTGAAAGGCGTTCTCTCTTTTGCCTTTTCCCAACCTTCTGGGGCAAGCAATGGCACGATTCCAACGCAAGTAAAGGTGAATTGCCGAGCGTTAGCGTCTGGGTGAATCGGGTAACTTAAGAATGCCGGTGTTGAAGGTCCCAGTAAGATGAGGGGAGCGAAAGGCAACTATGCGAAAATTGCTTTTAGTCCTTGCAGCGGCAATCGTTTCAATTCAGTTCGGGTGTGGGGGTGGTGGACAAAGGCAGGAGAAACCACATCCAGCCGGAGATGCATTCTTCTCAATTGCCGTCCAATCAACGCCCGTTGCAGAAATTTGGCTTGACGGTCACCAAACGGGACTTAGGTCAAGTTTACTTGGAACTGAACCGGTCCCCCTACCTTTACCTCTGACAGACCTTCAACCACATTTACTCACGTTGAAAGCCGAGAATTTTCACGAATGGCACCAATGGGTGGAGAAAACGAACGAAGGTGCTGTTATCGTCCAGGCGCGGTTGCAACCGAAAAACGAGCAAAAAGGTTTTTTGCTCATCTCTTCCGAGCCGCAAGGGGCAAAAATTTTTCTGGACGGTGCCGACACTGGCAAAACAACTCCTGCAACGTTCGCTGTTTCGCCGTCAAGCCACGCCATCAAAGTTGAGTTGACTGGTTTTCTGCCAGGATACGAAACCATCTTTGTGCCTTCTGGCGAGCAAGTCGAAGTTCACATCCCGCTCCAACCGCGAAGCAAGGGGATAGTGAGCGGAGTCGTTTACGACCGATTCGGGGTTACGCCCGCTCACGCTTTACTGAACTTACAAACCCTGCAAGGCGATATCGTTGCCACAACCCGTTCAAGTGCCTATGGGCTCTTCCAATTTCCACCAGTTCCGCCCAGCACCTACAAGGTCACTGCGGAAATCATCGCTGAAGGTGGGAGGGAGGTCGGACATGTGGAGAGCGTCACCGTTGAGGCGGGCAAGCGAACTTTTGTTTCATTGGTGGGTTTCCCCGCCGATTTGGCGGGGACAGTTGAAGGGGTAGTGAAAACGCCTGATAACAAACCCATCCAGAACGCTCAAGTCTCCGTTCTCTACTACGCTGCCGACCTCGACTTCGTTCTGACGAGCCGTCGCACCTTGACCGACAATCAAGGTCAGTTCAAACTTGACAATATCCCGGCAACGACAAATGTCATTGTCGCCCGAAAAGAAGGCTATCAATCAGCCCAAACTCAGGTCATTGTTCGGCAGGGCGAGAAAACCTTTGTTAACATCATCTTGCAACCTTTAGGGAGCCTGCCAACCATCCAACCTCCGACCCAGGTTTTCGCGATAGCTTACACTGTGCCGACAGAATTCTGGCAAAGTGAAGATGGCAAAGGTCAAAGGGCAAAAGGCGAAGAAAGAGGTGCGGGATTTTACCGAAAAGTCTTGGAGAGTTTGTTGCGCCGGCACAATCACCCGGCAGCGAGAGCCCTTGAACAACTTTCAAGGGCGGAACGAATTCCGTCTCGTTTCTTCCCCGTCGGTTTCATGGGCAGTGTCGGTATTGGTTGGCAGCCACCCCTGTCAATCCCGTCCAAAGGTTTGCTCGGTTATCGCATCTATCGCAGTGTCCCCAACTCAACTGGCTGGAAACTCAGGCTCGTAATTGATGAACCCGAACAAACGACTGCAGAAGATGTCGCCTTTGACTTCACACCGGGGCAAACTTACCGATACGCCGTTTCGGCGATCGGACTTGACGGCAAGGAAACATCAAAGAGTGAACCAGCGCAAGCGACTTTCCTGCCGCCAATTCGCTTGGTTGAACCGGTGGAAAACGCCCAAGTTACACAATCGCAGTTGAGATTTCGTTGGACACCTGTCAATGGTTCAGTGCCTTTCTATTTCGTCCAACTTTACAGCGACCTTGAGGCATTGCTTTTGGGCAATCCTGTTTGGAGCACTGACGCAATCAGCGACTCAACCCAAGCAATTTACGATGGTCAAACTTTGCTCAAAGGCAAAACCTACTGGTGGCTTGTCATAGGGACGGACAAACGCAATTGGCGCGACTCAAAATCTTTCTCAGTTAGCCCAGCAAGACCGGTGGTGATCATCGGTGATTGAGCGAGTTCGTTGGACGGTTGTTTTTGCCCTTTCTGCCTTCTTCGCCCTTATTGACCCATGGTTACCAACCCGCAGTTTCTTTGTTTCCCCCATCTCCGCTCAAACCTCGTGGCAAATCGTTGACTCCCGCCCGTTCGCTGGCAAAGCGAAAGGCATTGTCGGGGCATTAGGAGTCCCAACGAGAAACTTGACAAAAACTCAAGTTCGTTTACTTGGCCGTCAGCAAGCAATTGAACTTGACTTCCGATTGCGCGGCACGAGACCGAAACTGGTTGATTGGCTTATCAGGCACGGTTATTGGAAACCGGGGCAAAGGCTGGGTGTTGACGCTTTGATTGTAGCGAGCGACGCTTCGTCTTCAAGGGGCAGGCAAGGTTACGGTGCCGGCACATTGCAGTTTCGCTTTGAAAATTTTCCATCCGCGGTTGAGTCCCAGATCCGAAGATTTCTGAACAGGGCTATGCCTATCTTG
Organism: Armatimonadota bacterium; assembly: GCA_026419315.1. Classification (GTDB taxonomy): domain Bacteria; phylum Armatimonadota; class Fervidibacteria; order Fervidibacterales; family Fervidibacteraceae; genus Fervidibacter. The sequence continues at coordinate 7,625 of JANZZQ010000048.1, forward strand.
ACAGAAGTTTACGGTCCGCCGGTAACTTCGCCACCTAACTCAACTCGCACAGTGACGGTCGTTTTGGACGAGGCTCTTGAGGCTTTAGATGGCGGAGTTTACAATGCTGCAGCCGACGAGATCCGCTTGCCCGAATTTGTCCCACAAAGGGGCTACGATTGGTTTAACCTGTTGCATCAGGTCTTACATGCCTTTCGTGGTCCGTTAATGCTGAGTTTCCCTGCTTGGGAGGAGGGGCATGTGAGGGCAGCGGCGATGATCGCTGCAATTCGGCTGCGGGGGCAAGGGGTTGCTGAACTGAGCAAGTTCGACCCCAAAGACCCAGTCCACGGTGACCCCCTTTGGGTTTTGCCCCTCTACGATTTGCTCAACCAGCCACCTTTGGGCAACCCAGTTTTCCTGCCGCCTTCAGGTTACCAACCGATGGCTTATTGGAGAATTGCGATGAGCACTGCCGCTTGGCTTAAAGTGGCTGCCGAAAATCCGGAATGTTTCCGTCAGTTCAACCAATTGCTGTTAGCATTGCCCGATGTTGAATCGGTTCGTGGCGATACCGTCTCACTGGTTGACTTAATGCGGGAAGTTGTCCCTCAAGTTGAGGGCATGGATTTTTATGATTGGTATCGCCGTCAGTATGTGCTTGACACGGGGGTCTCTGTCGGACCAAAACTTTACGCCTTTGCCGTCCCACTCCACATGGGTGTCTTGCTCATCTTGAACCACTACCGAACCTCACCCGATGGCGACGAATTTCCCTTTTACGGTATCGCCCAACTCGTTTACAGGAATGACCAAAGCGATGACCTTTACGCCGAAGAGGGCAACGAGGCTGAGATTTACGATGGTGAAGGTTTCAT
>JANZZQ010000049.1 GCA_026419315.1 Armatimonadota bacterium
ATCGTGGCTGACTGCAACAGCGGGCGAGAAAGCAGCCAGTTGGGGTTCACCCTCCGCCACATCTTAGGAGCGCCCACCGTTGTCCTTTACGATGGTTCGTGGATTGATTGGTTGTCAAGGAAGTTGCCGAAGGAGTGATGCGAATTTCAAAGTTGTCAAGCCAAACTTTTCGGCAGCTCAGGATAACCGCTCTTCAGCCTTGATTTTCCGCCCTTTAGATGGGCTGCTTATCCAATTCAATCGTTCAACTTTTGGACGGCAGCCCCGTCGGACGCATGAACGGCGAAAATCTTAGGTTCTGGTGAGCCGTTGCCGAGTATTGCCTTGTATTTTCTCGGAACTTCCTCAAGCACTTGTTCAATAGCCCCTTCATGGACCATTGCCAAACAAGCGCCGCCAAAACCCGCCCCTGTCAAACGGGCACCGAAAACACCGTCTACGCTAGTGAGGGCCTGAACCATAGCGTCCAGCTCGCGGCAACTGACTTCATAATCGTCCCGCAAAGAAGCGTGTGACGCGAGCAAGAGCGCTCCTGCCCTTTTGAGCGCGCCCTCTCTCATTGCTTGCTGGAAACTTAAAACTCGTTCGTTTTCCGTTATGACATGCCTTGCCCTTCGCCTAATTGGGTCTGGCATCTCACTGAAGACCATCCCAAGTTCCTCAACAGTGACATCCCTCAAACTCTTGATCGGCTTTTCAAGCGACTCGCTCAACCACTGGACCGCTTCCTCGCATTGACGGCGCCGGATGTTGTATTCTGAAGCAGCCAAACTTCTTGGCACACCCGTATCCGCTACGACGAAGGCGATTCCCTTCGGTATGGGAACAAGTTGGTGACTTAGATCGCGGCAGTCAATCAAGAGCGCGTGGTCCTTCTTGCCAAGCAAAGCGATCATTTGGTCCATGATGCCGCATTGAACCCCAGCAAATTTGTGCTCGGCAAGTTGACACCATTGGGCCAGAGTTGGGCGGGGGATATCAGCGTTAACGAAGTTCAAAAAAGTCAAGGCAAAGCCGACCTCAATTGCGGCTGACGAACTCAAACCGGCACCTATAGGGATGTCGCTGGCGACAACGGCGTCAATGCCTTTGAGTTCAATGCCGTTTTGCTGGATTACCCAAGCGACACCGCGATGGTAGTTGCGCCAATTCGCGCTTTCATCGCGAACGATTTCGTCAAGGGAAAATTCGTCCGAGTCGTCCAAGTCAGCGGCGATGACGCGAACCAACTTGTCGTTGCGAACCTTGGCAGCGACGCAAAGGAAAATGTCAACGGCTATGGGCAAAACGAAACCCTCGTTGTAGTCAGTGTGCTCGCCAATCAAGTTCACGCGGCCGGGAGCAAAAGTCACGATTTCAGGGGCAGTGCCGAAAACTTGAAGGAACTTTTCCACAGCCCGTTGATAGGACTTGTTTTCCCCAAGCAAGTTTCAAGCCACCTCCTGCCAACTGATGGAGAGATGCGGCGAGAAACGCCTAAACTATTTTGTAGCAGGCGAAGCAAAGGTTAAGATTCTGTTCTTCGGGAATCGGTGAAGGATGCAGCCCCACTTTGTTTTTTCGGCACGATTTAAAACCGTGCCCTCCTTTTGACCTGTCGGCACAGTTCAAAACTTTGCCCTACCTTTGCAATCGCTCGTGAAACTCAACGCTTTGCCTGACCTTGACAATCGTGTTTGGCGGGTAGTAGCCCCTGAGGGATGAGAGCGGGTAGGCGAGAACCCGTTTGCCGATGAGCGTGCCGGGATTGATGACGGCGTTGCAGCCTATTTCCGCTTCGTCACCGACGATTGCGCCAAATTTCCTCAAACCCGTTGGATACTCAACGCCGTCAAGTTTCACGACAATCTCGTCGCGAGTGATCTTCAAGTTTGAGAGGATGACGCCAGCGGCAAGGTGGCTCTTGAAGCCGATAACCGAATCGCCGACATAGTTGAAATGCGGGCATTGAGCGCCTTCCATCAGAACGCAATTTTTGAATTCGCTGGCGTGCCCCAAGACCGCACCGTCTCCCACCAAAACTTCGCCACGAATGTAAGCGCCCGACCTAACGATGCAGTTTTTCCCAATGTAAGCGGGACCGAAAATCACTGCTCCCGGCTCAACGACCGTGCCCTCACCAATAAAAACTTGCCCGTGAACGAACGCGCCCTCCATCACTTCGCCGCGAATTTCCGCCTTGACAATGCTGCGCAAATACTCGCCGATGCGAGGTATCACTTCCCAGACAAACTTAACGCCGTCAAACAAGTCTCGATGGGCGAATTTGCTCAGGTCAAAGTAATGCTCAGGGCGCAACCTTTCGTCCAAGCCCATCACCTCATGAGAAAAGGGTTTTCACCCTGACCCTAAATCCGGGCACGACATCTTCCCCGCTCAAAACATCGTTGCCATTTAAAACCTGCCTCTCACCGTTTTGCCTTATCACCACCACCCTTTGAGCGTTTGGGTCAACAAGCCAAATGAGCCTCACGCCCCAACTGAGATACTCGGCAATTTTTTCCTCATAGTCGTCAAGAGTTTCGTTCAACCCCAAAACTTCAACAGCGAGGTCGGGCGGAACGCGACCGAACCCTTTTGGCAATTTGCCGTGCGGCAATTTTTCTCGGCTGACGAAAGAAAAATCTGGCGCCCTCATGTTTCTTCGCAGTCGGAAGCCTGTTCGAGCGTCAAAGATGAAGCCAAGTCCGTGTCTCAAAATGTAACTTCCTAACTTGACGGTAAGCCTTGCGTTGATCCAACCTTGCTCCAACCCCGCAGGGGTCATCAATTTCACCTCGCCGTCAACCAACTCCACCTTGCCTTCATGCTTTATCTGCAGCAATTCTTCGTCCGCCCAAGCTTTCTTGTTTGCGGTCACAGCCATCCCAAATCACCCCAGCATTTTCAAAACTTGCCGATGCAATTCTTCAGTGCAACTGCAAACTACGCTGAACCGCTTGTTGATGTCAGGTTCAAACTTGACAGAGTTGCCATCAAAATCAGTGACGATGCAACCTGCAGCCAAAGCGATAGGCAAGCCGGCGAAAACTTCAATCATCGGCTGCTGGACAGCAAAGTAAACATCGCATCGCCCCGACGCCACATCGGCGAACCCGCAAGGTCCGCCGTTGGGCAAAACGAACTTGACAGCGGAAAACAAAGGTTTGTAACGCTCAACGGTCGGATAGATGAAGTGGGGCTTCATCAAATAACTTGCCAAATATGCATCTTTGAGCGATTTCGTTTTGTTGGGTCGCAAAGGCTGACGGTGCTCCGTGTTGCCGAGGGAGGCAACAAACGCGCCTTCGGGCGTAGCAAACTCAATCCGTCTTGAGACGATATCTCCGACAGCGGCTGAAATTGAGTTGCCTTGAAAGTCGTAAATTGCGAGCGCAGTGAACCAAAAAGCTTTGATTTTCCGCCGATACAAAGCGCTGCCATCAAAGGGATCACAAACGGCGTAAATGGGCTCCCCCTTCCCGGGCAACTCGACCCTTTGCAGTTCTTCGCTCAAAAGAGTTATTCGCCAACCTGTTTCCTGTAACGCTTGGACGTAAAGGTTTTCAAGTTCCCGGTCAATGCGAATGACTTCGGGGTCCCAATCACGGTAGCCTGCTTCGCGGGTGGCAACGACTTCGGTTGCTTGTTCGCCCAACTCACAAGCCCGCCTCACAGCCGAAGCGACAGCCCTAATGCAAAAGTTTGCTGCGGAGATGGAATTGCGCTCCATTTTCTGTCACCAACAAAAGTTTGCCATTGTTCCCTTTCGGGCTTTCAACTCGGTCGTTATTCTTTTTACGGCTTTCAGAAACGGAGGTGGCTTCAAATGGGACGGACTTATCCCGCCCACGAGATAGAGCAGTTGAAGAAGGGCGAAGGTGAAGTTATCTGGGCTGACGGGTGTCTGGCGATTTTGAAGGCGCTGTTGGAAAGCGGCGTGGCATACCTTGGGGGCTACCCCGGTGCACCCGTGTCAAACCTGACGGATGCTTTCCTTGACGCTGAAGAGCGGATTTTGAAGCCGATGGGCGTTTTCGTCGCAAATAATGTCAACGAAGCAGCGGCAGCAGCGATGTTGAGGTTTTCTGTCAATGCCCCCTTGAGGGGCGCCGTTGCTTGGAAGGTCGTAGGCACAAATGTCGCCGCAGACGCACTCGCCCATGTCTGCTCCTCGGGAGTTCAAGGAGGAGTGGTCATTTTCGTTGGAGAAGATTATGCGGCAAGCAGCACTTTGGTTGTCCAAAAGACCCTCCCTTATGGCTACAACTTCGGCGCTCCGGTTCTGGACCCAAAAGCCGATTTGAACCATGTCACCCACTTGACAAGGTTGGCTTTTGAACTTTCCGAAAACTGCCATATGCCTGTTCTGTTTCTCGTGAGAACGAGGGTTGGCAACATGAAAAGTTGGCTGAAAGCTAAAGACAACCAACCACCCAAATTCAGCTTGCACAACCCCTTGACAGAGTTGCAACGAATTCCCGACCGCTTTCCCATACCGCCTTTCACCCAACGCCACGAGCGCGAGAAATGGCACGAACGAATTCCTCTCGCGAAAAAATTCATCCGACAAAACGGCATTAACGAACGCTACGATAATGGTGGTCGCAAAGGCATCATCGTTCACGGTCTGCTTTTCAATGTCGCTTTGCGAGGGCTAATGCGATTGGGCGAAGTGGAAATTCGCCAGCGAGAATTAGTTGCAACTCACGAGCGAATTGAAAATGCGACAGCAAACAACCTTTCGCCTCTCCCGCTATCAATCCCTGCTCCCCAACCCTCAGTCCCCGATTTCCGATCCCAAGTCCCCAACCCCCAGTCCCTTTCTTTCGGCATCCCTTTGCTTTCGCTTCACGCCCTTTTCCCGCTTGTGGAAGAGGAGTTAGCTGAGTTTCTGGAAGGCAAAGATGAAGTGCTCGTTGTTGAGGAAGGCGAACCTGCCCTCCTTGAGCGGGAGATTCGTGCGATCGCCCAGCAAATTGGTTGGACTGGTCGGGTTGTCCGAGGCGAGTTTCTGCCGACGACGGGCGAACTGACAACGGGCGTTGTGACGGAAGGCTTGATGAAATTTTTGCGCAACTCAGCCGCTTCCGTTTCCGTCACGCGCCCCTTGTCCCGCACCCCGTTGATTGAGGACCTGCCCGTTGTTCCCCGCTTTCCCAACTTTTGTTCCGGTTGCCCTGAGAGACCGGCGATTCTAACGGCTTTGAAAATTTTCCATAGCCTTCACCCTGAAGCACGCTTTGAGGTCGTGCTTGACATTGGTTGCTACATCATGGGAATCTACTACCTGCGCGATTTAGTCCCTCCAGTTACGGGTATGGGAACTTGCCTCGCATCCAGTTTGGCAAGCTCCTTTTTGTCGCAGGAACGAACAATCTACATTGTCGGCGACGGAACTTTTTGGGCACAAGCGCTGACGACCAGCATAAGCAACGCCCTTTACCACAAGCAAGATTGCGTCGTGCTGATTTTGGAGAACTTCTGGACGGCAATGACAGGACACCAACCTAATCCCAGCACAAAAGTCGGCGAACATGCTGGCAACTTGGACATTGAAGCGACGCTGAAAGGGATGGGTGCAAAATGGGTCAAAGTTGTCAACCCCTACGAGGTCGGCGAGGTCGTGAAGTTGATTGAAGAGGCTTGGGAACTTTCCGATTTCGGACCAAGGTTTTTAATCGTGCGGGGCGAGTGCATGCTGGAGCGGAGCCGAAGGGAGCGGAAGGAACGAGAGCAATTGCGAGTTGTGGGCAAGCGAGTGACAGAAGCCCATTTCGGTGTTGACCCCCTCGTTTGCGCTGGCGACCACAGTTGCTTGCACTACAACAACTGCCCTTCCCTTTCAGTTCGTCCATCTCCCAACCCGCTCAGGCGGGATATGATTGTTCAAGCGGAAAAAACCTGTGTTGATTGTGGGCTTTGCGGTTCGGTCGCCCATGCGGCGAAGTTGTGCCCATCCTTTTACCGAGTTGAACAAGTTCATAACCCGTCTTGGTGGGAGCGATTGCAGTTTCGGTTGAGGCGAAAGTTGCTCGGCGTGTGAATTGTCAAGTAAGGCGAACTTAGAGAGGCGCCCCCCCCGGTGAGCAAGAAATTGGCTCAGCGAAAGCGTGGAAGCGGTGACGGTGATGGTGAGATGGTGAAATTGACAACGCCGATCACGGTTTTGGTAGCAGCAGTTGGAGGTCAAGGCGGTCAACTTTTTTCACAGTGGCTTTTTGACGCCGCGAAAGAAGCGGGTTTTTACCCTACCGGCGTGGGTTTGCCCGGTCTTTCTCAGCGCGAAGGAGCAACGGTTTACTACCTTGAGTTTTTCGCTGAACCCGAAGCGACTGCCTTGTTTTCGCCTTTCCCGGAAAAAGGCAAGGTGCAAGTTTTGATCGGGCTCGAGTTGCTTGAACTTTTACGAGCGGTTCGCGAGGGTTACCTTGCCGAAGACGGTGTCATCATCGGCTCAACCCATCGGGTCTTGACAACTGATGAGAAGTTACCGATTTGGGGCAATTTCGTCACATCCGAACAGGTTTTGCCGATTTTGCGGCAACGGTCAAAACAATGCGTCGCTTTTGACGCGGTGCAGGCGGCGAAATTGGCAGGGTTGTCCGAGCTGGCAGCAAACGCAATTTTGTTTGGAGCATTGGCTTCGTCGGGAGCCTTGCCTTTCCCAGTTGAAGCGTTCCGCAGAGCCATTGAGCACTACGGCATCGCCGTGAGTTTTAACTTGCGCGCCTTTGAGTTCGGCTCGAGATATCGTGAATGGCTGCCTCAATTGCAAAAACTTGACGATTTCGCCACTCAAGAGTGGGAAAGTTTGCCTGAACCGAAACTGCCAACGGAACTGCAGCGGGAGTTGGAAGCGCTGAGCATTGACGACGAACTGGCGAAAATCTTGCGCCATGCCGCTAAATGGCTTTGCCATTACCAAGATGCGCGATACTTTGCTCGCTACCTTGACTGCGTAAGGGCAATTTACGAACGGGAGAATGGACAGGGAACGAAGGAAGGGCTGTTGGTGACGAAGGAAGTGGCGAGAATTCTGGCAACGAGGATGGCTTATGAAGACGCAATTCGGGTAGCCCAGCTGAAAACTCAGAGGCAACGATTTGAACGGCTGAAAAAGGAACACCAGATCGGCAACGAAACCGTTTACAGAGTTGTAGACTTTTTCAGCCCCGATTGGGACGAATTGACCGGGTTGTTGCCTTTCGGAGGCGCGAGGGGCGAAGGAGAAGGGACGAGGAACGAAGAAAGCGAATTGCCTGAGTTGCCGTCGCAGTCGGAAGAGCTCAAGCGCGCCTCTTTGCAGATGAAAATTGAGACGAGTTCTTTGACGGGCTACTTGCTCCTAAAGGTTTTGCAGTTGCTCAAACCATTGCGACCTTACTCGCGTAGGTTCAAAAGGGAGTGGGCAGCAATAAACGAATGGATTGAAGCGGTCAAGCAAGCAATCGACAAAGATTACGACCTTGCCTTTTTGGTTGCCAGAAGCGGCGAGCTGGTTCGCGGCTATGGACGGACGCGAAGAAAGACCCTGGCTTTGTGGCGAACTTTCGCGGCGTTTTTGAATGCCCTTGAGAAGCGAGGAATGAAGGTCAGCGAAGTTGTTGATTTAGGCGAGCAATTTTTGTCGCTGGCCATGAGCGGTCCCGAAGGAGCAGAAAAGGCTTGGCTGTTTGCCAAGGAGAGGTTGGGCAATTAGGCAAATTGTCAAGGTAAGTTCCAAAACGCGGGTCGCAAAGTAGGGTAGGGTTTTAAACCCTGCCGACTTTTCGTTTCGTCGGCACGGAATAAATCCGTGCCCTACAGGAACCAACGGAGGTAGGCAAATTGTCAGGGAAAATCCCCAAGCGAATCCGTGCTCTGAAAGCACATAATCAACCATGGTCACAAAAGTGGGGCAGGGTTTCACACCCTGCCGACAATTCGGTTTTTGTCGGCACGAAACAAATCCGTGCCCTACATAAGTGCAAAAGGGGAGCGGATGCGAATGGCAGAACGATGGTTGAAATTCTCCTCGGTTGCAATCTTGCTCTCTTTTGCGGCAGTTTGGGCTTTCACTCAGCCCCAATTGCGCCCGGAACCGCTGGCGAAAATTAAGGCCAAGTATGTGGGCAGCAAAATCTGCTTTGAGTGTCACCACGATGTCGCGAAAGTTTGGGCACAAGTTCAGCACAGCCAATGGATGCTTGATGAAAAATTGCCGGAACACCTGAGGGGCTGCGAAGCCTGTCACGGACCCGGCGGGCTTCATGTCATCCAGCGCCCTGGCAATATCGTCGCTTGGGCGAAATTGACACCCTGTCTCTTATACACATCTGACGC